>DATJPT010000008.1:300000-550699 GCA_035506275.1 Bacteroidota bacterium | reverse complement strand
GGAGGACTGGCTAAGCGCCCGCTTTAAACTTAGACAGGGTTTTTAGCGAAGTCCTCCGTTTTCAGGAGGACTGGCTAAGCGCCCGCTTTAAACTTAGACAGGGTTTTTAGCGAAGTCCTCCGTTTTCAGGAGGACGCGCTAAGCGCCCGCTTGTCTCTTAAAAGATACAAATTGCTTCGTGAACAATCAAATGTTTTATTCCGGAATCGGCCGTCCCATTTGACTGTAAATCCCCTCAATCAAATTAATATTCTCCTTCGCTTCGCTATTGGTCGGATCGATCGTCGCCACGAACCTGTATTGACGCAAGGCCGAAGGGTATTTTTCTTTCGGCGGAAGAAGCGATTCGTACATCAAAAAATTCGCATATTTCATATGAGCATCGACCTGTTCCTTCTTGACAACCTCGTCGCTGGGACTGGCTTTGCCGAGGTCATCAATGAGCGCTATCCCTTTTTCAAAATCCTTATTGGCGATCAATTTCGCCGCTTCGTCGATTTTTGCCGGATCGGCCTTTTTCTCTCCGCATCCTGCAGCGAACAGAAGTAACAACATGGCATATGCCATCAACGTCTTTGTCATACTTACGCCTTTTAATGATGGGGAATTGTGTAACGGCTATGGAAAAATTACGAATTATTTTTGTTGGAACCAAATTCTTTTCGCGAATTTGGTTTTATGCGGAACATTTTTAAATTAGAAGCAGTCTAACTTCATTGTTGCCATATAATTACGCTAGTTTATTCATGTTCGGAGGCTGAATGCAGCACGATATTAAGGCCATCAACGAGAAGATCCAGCGCGAAAGCGCTTTCATCGACCTCCTCACGATGGAAGTCGGAAAGGTTATTGTTGGACAAAAAAATATGATGGAGCGGTTGCTCATCGGATTGCTTTCGAACGGACACATCCTTCTCGAAGGCGTCCCCGGTCTTGCAAAAACTATGGCCGTGAAAACCCTGGCGGCGGCGATACAGGCAAAGTTCCAGCGCATACAATTCACGCCGGATCTGCTTCCTGCCGATTTGGTTGGAACGCTTATCTACAATCAAAAAGATTCGAAGTTCCAGACGAAAAAAGGACCGATCTTCGCTAATTTCATTCTGGCGGATGAAATCAACCGGTCGCCGGCAAAAGTCCAGAGCGCGCTCCTTGAAGCGATGCAGGAACGCCAGGTGACGATCGGAGAAGAAACGTTCAAATTGGAGGAACCGTTCCTCGTACTTGCAACGCAAAACCCGATCGAACAGGAGGGAACGTATCCGTTGCCCGAAGCGCAGGTCGATCGATTCATGCTGAAGGTCAAGATCGACTATCCGACGAAGGACGAAGAGCTTCAGATCATGCGGCAAAATGTGGCCGGAACCGAACTGCAGGTAAAGCCGGTGGTGACGACGAAAGAGATCATCAAAGCGCGTGCGGTCATGGGGGAAATTTATATGGACGAGAAGATCGAACGGTACATTCTTGAGATCGTCTTTGCAACACGGAATCCTAAAGAGTACGGAATTCCGGGAATTGCGCAGCTGATCAGTTACGGCGCATCGCCCCGTGCGACGATCAACCTTGCTCTTGCGGCAAAAGCGTTCGCCTTCATCAAGCGGCGGGGATACGTCATCCCCGAAGACGTCCGCGGGGTCAGCCTCGATGTGCTGCGCCACCGCGTCGCCGTTACCTATGAGGCCGAAGCCGAGGAGGTGACGTCGGAGAATGTTGTACAGGAGATTTTGAATAAGATTGAAGTACCGTAATCAATGAACAATGACCAGCCGGCGATCAACAACGATTATAGTGTTCATTGTTAGCCGTTCATTGTTAGCAGTTCATTGCCCATGACCACTCAAGAGCTTCTCAAAAAAGTACGGCAGATCGAGATTAAGACGCGCGGGCTGGTGAACCACGTCTTCTCGGGGGAGTACCATTCGGTCTTCAAGGGACGCGGAATGGAATTCTCGGAGGTTCGCGACTACCAGTACGGGGACGACATCCGGTCGATCGACTGGAACGTTTCGGCGCGGTTTAATCATCCGTTCGTCAAGATTTTCGAAGAAGAACGCGAGTTGACGGTCATGCTGCTGGTCGATCTGAGCCGTTCGGAGAATTTCGGCACCGCTTCGGCGATGAAGAATGAGATTGCCACGGAGATCTGTGCCGTGCTCGCGTTTTCGGCGATCCGGAACAACGATAAGGTCGGCCTTATCCTCTTCACGGATAAGATCGAAAAGTTCATTCCACCCAAAAAAGGGAAAGCTCATATTCTCCGCATCGTCCGCGACCTGCTTTCGTTCAATCCGGAGGGGAGCGGGACCGACATCAAAGGCGCTCTTCAGTACTTGAATTCGGTCATCAAGAAACGGTCGATCACATTCCTCATCTCCGATTTTATCGATCAAGGCTACGATGCGGCGCTCCGCATCGTGAGCAAGAAACATGATGTCATCGCCGTCACGATGAGAGACCCGCGCGAGCGGGAGATGCCGAGGGTCGGTCTTATGAAATTGAAGGACGCGGAATCGGGGCGCGAGCGCTGGGTCGATACGAGCAATATTCACATCCAGCAGGCATTCCGGTATTACTGGCAGCAGCATGAAGAGCGATTGAAGAAATTATTTGTGTCCACCAAAGTTGACAGGATCGATATCCAGATCCAGAATCCGTACATCAAACCGCTGGTCGATTTTTTTAAGTTGCGCGAGCAGCGGCTGTAAAGAGTGGAAAAGGAATCAGCGGGAAGTAATGAATAGCAGGGAAAAAGTTTTGACGCACTTCAGCGCCATCCTCATCATTGTTGCCGTCAACGTTTCGATCGCTTTTGGTCAGGATGTTTCGGTTACTGCGACAGTCGATTCAACCCATATCACGATGGGCGACTGGCTGAGCGTGAATCTGCATGTACAACATGCCGATTCGACGGAGATTGCATGGAGCGCGTTGAAAGATACGCTCGGAGTCTTTGAGATTGTCCGCCTCGATACACTGCCGAAAGTTGTGGACGGACATACCGTGACCGAAGGACGCAAGGTTGTCGTCTCTGCCTACGACTCCGGTTCATTTGTTATCCCCCCGGTTCTTATAGCGTATACACACCCCCCCGATACCGCAAGATATTTTGTTCAATCGGATCCGTTGACCATTCGGGTCTCTTCCGTTGAGGTTGACACATCCAAAGCGATCAAAGATGTGAAGCCTCCGATCGGCATTCCGCTGACATGGAAAGAAATCGCCCTGTATTCGGGGATCGTTCTTCTCATTTGCGGTCTTCTGTATGCCGGCTATTACTTCTATCGAAGACAAAAAATCAAGGCGGGAGAAATTGTCGAAGAGGAAGCGCCCAAAATTCCGCCGCACATTCTTGCGATGATGCGGCTGAAGCAGCTGAAAGAAAAACGGGTATGGGAGCAGGGAGACGCCAAGGCATTTTACTCGGAAGCCACGGAAATTATCCGGCAGTATTTTGAAGGACGGTACGGCATCATGGCGCTAGAGATGACGTCGGACGAAGTGTTTGCTCAGCTCAAACAGTTCAACTTGGAGCCCGATATCTCGTCGCTGATCGAGGACCTTTTTGTGAGCGCGGACCTCGTGAAGTTCGCAAAATATTCTCCCGTTCCCTCGGAGAACGAAGCTGTCATTCCCCAAGCGCTGGATATTGTTGAGCGGACAAAACCGAAAGAAGAGGTGCCGCAGAATGCTTGATGTGACATTTGCGAACAAAGGATTTCTCTTCCTCTTGCTGCTGATCCCCGCGTTGTCGGTTTGGTATTACTTCCGCCAGAGGAATCGGGAAAGCGACGTTCGGTATTCCAGCCTTCTTCCGTTCTCGGAGATCCCGTCCACGCGGAAGGAGCGGGCTCGTCACCTCCCGTTTATTCTTCGCATGGCCGCGCTCACCCTGCTGATTCTGGCGCTCGCCCGTCCGCAATCGACGTCGCACGGCGAAAATGTCTACAGCGAGGGGATCGATATTATTTTGGCTCTCGATATTTCGGGGAGCATGCTTGCCGAGGATTTCCATCCGAACCGCATCGAGGCCGCGAAGAATGTCGCCGAAGAATTTATCAACGCTAGAACGAACGACCGCATCGGCCTCGTCATCTTTGCGTCGGAAAGTTTCACGCAGTGTCCGCTCACTGTCGATTACGCTGTTCTTAAAAGCCTGCTCAAGCCCGTGAAGCCCGGAATGATCGAAGAAGAAACAGCCATCGGGCTCGGCATCGCGAATGCCGTCAACCGGCTGAAGGACAGCAAATCAAAAAGCAAGGTCATTATCCTGCTGACAGACGGCGTCAATAATCGGGGAGAGATCGACCCGATCACCGCCGCCCAGATCGCCGCGACATACGGCATCCGGATCTACACCGTCGGCATGGGGACGAACGGCGAGGCGCCGTATCCGGCGCAGACCCCGTTCGGGATCCGCTATCAAATGATGAAGTCCGACCTGGACGAAAACGCGCTGACAAAGATTGCGGAACTCACGGACGGAAAATATTTCCGCGCCACCGACAATGCAACGCTCGAGAAGATCTACAAAGAAATTGACAGGCTTGAGAAGACCCGGATCGAGGTCCGCACATACCGGCGGTATTCCGAACTGTTCTATTCGTATGTCGGTTTTGCTTTACTGCTCTTGATGGTCGACGTCGGTCTTTCGAAAACATGGCTGAGGAAACTTCCGTGATGCGGCGTAACAATGTGATCGACCAAGCGCTACGCCCCACCGACCCTGGACGACGGACGGGAACACAATGATACGCTTTGCACATCCCGAATATCTCTATTGGCTGGCGCTTGTTCCGCTGACATGGGCGCTCTTTTGGTTTGTCGGCCGGAAGCAGCGGGAGGCACGGGAAAAATTTTCCACTTCTGGAATGTTTGAGCGGCTTGCGTCGGAATCGAGCGGAGCGAAGCGGGTGACAAAATCCATCCTCGTGCTCGGAGCGGTTGCGTGCATCGTTGTCGGTCTCGCTAATCCGCAGGTCGGCATCCGCCAGGAAGAAGTGAAGCAGGAAGGGGTCGATATATTCATCGCCCTCGATGTGTCGCTCTCGATGAAGGCCGAAGACGTCAAGCCGAACCGGCTTGCCAAAGCGAAGTACGAGATCAACAATCTTATCGGCCGGCTGGCCGGCGACCGGATCGGACTGATCATTTTTTCCGGCGAGAGCTACGTGCAATTCCCTTTGACGACAGACTACAGCGCGGCAGACCTTTTCCTGGATGCGGTCGATGTCGAATCGGTGCCTACTCCGGGGACAGCCATCGGAAGCGCGGTCGAGAAAGCGATGAAATCTTTCGACCTGAACACGCCGACGAAAAAGGTTTTGGTGATCATCACCGACGGCGAAGACAATGAGGGGGATGCGATAGGACCGGCCGAGGATGCAGGCAAGAAAGGCGTGTTGATCTATACCATCGGCATGGGTTCGCCGGCGGGGGCTCCGATCCCGATCTATGACGCCGGCGGCAAACAAGTGGACTTTAAGCGGGATCGAGCAGGCAACGTCGTCTTGACGAAGCTGGATGAGACTACGTTGGAGAAAATGGCAACGCTCGGGAACGGCAAATACTTCCGTGCAACGAACAGCCAGGATGAATTGGACGTGATCTATAAAGAGGTGAATGCGCTTCAAAAGAGCGAGTTCGGGACAAAACAATTCACTGATTTTGAGGACCAATTTCAGTATTTTATCGGATTAGCGCTCCTTTTGCTGGTCATTGACGTATTCTTGTCCGACAAAAAGATTCCCTGGCTCGATAGGATTAATCCATTTAAAGCGATAGCTGTCGATAACGATGAAAGTATTGTTTAGGGGAAAGGTCTTAATAGTTCTGAACAAAGCGCCAAGAACCGGGCACCATTGACATGAGATCTCGTTTCTTCACGATGCTTATTCTTCTCGCGGGCGTGAGTGCTTTTGCCGAAGCGCAGTCCGTTCGTTCGCATATCAGCGACGGCAATTCTCTGTATAGAGATCAAAAGTATGCGGACGCCGAGGCGGAATATCGAAAGTCGCTGGAAAAAGACAATCAGGTGATGCAGGGGTACTTCGACCTTGGCGATGCGCTGTATAAGCAGCAGCGGTATGATGAAGCCGTGCAGAATTATCAGAGCGCACTCACAAAGACGAAAGAGCCGAAGGTCCAGGCGCAGCTTCACCATAACATCGGAAATTCGCATCTTGAACAGAAAAATTATCAAGAAAGCATCGGCGACTACAAACGATCCTTAAAATTGAATCCGGGCGACGAGGACACGAAATACAATCTCGCCTACGCAGAGGAAATGTTGAAGCGGCAACAACAGCAGCAGAAGCAACAACAGAACAAGCAAAACAAGAACGATAAGGATCAAAAAAAGGACCAGCAGAAGCAGCGGGACAAGGACAAGCAGGATCAGCAAAAACAAAATCAGCAGCAAAATCAACAAAAGCAGCAGCAACAGCAGCAAGAAAAGCAGATGTCCCGTGCCGAAGCCGAGCGGATATTGAACGCGTTCACGAACGACGAAAAGAATGTTCAGAAACAGCTTCACAAGAAACAAGTAGTGAGGGGAAATGTGGAAAAAGACTGGTAGTTGAAAGGTGAATAGAGATAAGATAAAAGTGAAAAGTCGCATTGCGGCAATAGGCTTGGTGTTGATGGCCGTTCCCATATTCCTTTCGGCACAGAATATCACGTTTACGGCCGCGGTTGATAAGAGCACCGTTGCGCAGGATGAGCAGTTTACGTTGGAACTGACGTTGAACGGAGGGGGCATATCGGGAGGAGGTGTGCCGAAATTGCCCGACATGAGCAAATTCATGATCCTCTCCGGACCGAACCAGTCGTCGAGCGTTCAGATCATCAACGGTTCCATGTCGTCGTCGGTGACATACAGTTATGTCATCCAGCCGCGCGAACCGGGGAAATTCACTCTCGGGTCGGCGACGATCGAAAAAGGGGGAAAAGAATATTCTTCGCAGCCGATCGAGATCACCGTGGTCAAGGGGAGCACAACGTCAAAGCAATCCGGAGCGTCCGGACAGGCTGCCGGTCAGGATGCACAGGTCGGCGATAATCTTTTTCTGCGGGCAACAGCAGACCGAACGCGCGTTTTCCTCGGCGAGCAAGTGACGGTGACGTTCAAAGTGTACACGAGAGTCAGGATTTCCAACTATACCATCGAGAAGCTGCCGGCAATGACCGGTTTTTGGGGGGAGGAACTTTCGGTCCCGCAGCAAGTGTCCTTGACGACTGAAGTCGTCAACGGCAAGCAGTACCAGGCCGGATTGTTGAAAAAGGTTGCCCTTTTCCCGACGCAATCCGGAACGCTTGAGGTGAATCCTCTGGAAATTGTTTGCCAGGTCCAGATGCAGAACAAGAAGCGTTCGAACGACTTTTTCGACCAATTCTTCAACGATCCGTTCTTCAATAATTTTGCCACGTCGAACGTCACTATTAAGAGCGCGGCGGTGAAAGTGACCGTGCTTCCTCTGCCGAAGGCAGATGTTCCGTCATCGTTTAAAGGAGCCGTTGGAAAGTTTACGATGAGCGCCGGCGTCAGCAGCTCGAGCGTGAAAGCAAACGAACCGGTGTCGCTCAAGGCGACGATCGGAGGCTCCGGCAACATCAAGATTCTTGAAGCTCCGAATCTTGAAATTTCCAACGACTTCGAAAAATACGACCCGAAAGTCACCGAGAACATCGACCGGACCAGCGGCGTGGTGAACGGCTCGAAGACATTCGAGTGGCTGCTCGTTCCGCGGTATCCCGGACAAAAAAGAATTCCTCCGCTCGAGTTCTCCTACTTTGACCCGGCCAGAGAAAAGTACGTCGTGTTGAGGTCGAACGCCTTCGACCTGAACGTTGAAAAAGGAAGCGCCGAAGCTCCGCAGCTTGTCACCGGATTTTCGAAAGAAGATGTGAAGCTGCTGAACCAGGACATCCGCTTCATTAAAACAAACGCCGGTTCGTTCCGCAGGAAAGGTGGGGAGATCCTTCCCGTCTCCACGGTGGCGATCATTACGGTGCTGCCCCTGCTCGCTTTCGTCGGCCTTGCGGCGTACCGCCGAAAGACCATGAGGGAACTCTCGGACGTTGCAACGTTCCGGTCGCGCAAAGCGATGAAAATTGCTTCGAAGAAGCTGAAGGAAGCGAAGACGCTGCTTCAGTCGGAGAATTCGGAAGCATTCTACGCCGAGGTCTCCCGCGCGCTCTGGGCATACGTTTCTGACAAGCTTTCCATCGACCGTGCCGAACTTTCCATCGACAATGTGATGAAACAGCTCGAAGAGAAACCCATTTCTGCTGAGGTGGTGACTCGCTTGAAGGAGTGCCTGGAGGCTTGCGAATTTGCCCGGTATGCACCGGCGAGCTCGCAGCAGGAAGAAAAGAGCAAGATCTACGAAATGGCCAGCAGCGTTATCATTTCGACGGAGAAGGAGTTGAGCAAATGAAACGATTCTTGCCCCTCCTGTTCCTCATGAGCGCGATTGGAAGCGTTTCGTATTCGGACGAAGCAGGCCGGACGTTTGATCAGGCAAATCAACTCTATCTCCAGGCGAAATATCCGGATGCGATCGCCCTGTACGAAAAGATCATCCAAAGCGGTTTTGAGAGCGGGGAGCTTTACTTCAACCTTGGCAACGCATACTACAAAAACGGCAACGTCCAGAAAGCGATCCTCAATTACGAACGGGCGAAAGAGCTTCTGCCGCGCGACGAGGATGTGCAATTCAACCTTCAGCTGGCCAACCTTCAGGTGGTGGATAAGATCGATGCCGTGCCGCGGATCTTTGTGTACCGCTGGATCGATACCATGCTCACGCTCTTCTCGCTCTCAACGATGGGATGGATCGTGTACGCGTTCTATCTTCTCATGCTGCTCTCGTTTGCCGTCCTGTTCTTCGTGAAAACGTACACTCAAAAAAGGGTCGCGATGTTCGGCGGATTGCTCTTTTCGGCTCTTCTCATTCTCACGATGATCGGCTACGGAGTCCAATCCTATAAAGAATCGAATACCGAATTTGCAATCGTCATGAGCGATGTCGCGAACATCAAAGCGGCGCCGGACAGCAAGGGAAACGATCTCTTCGTCCTCCATAAGGGGCTGAAAATTCAGGTGCTGGATGACGTCAATCATTGGCGGAAAATCCGTCTCGCCGACGGAAAGATCGGCTGGATTCCCGAAGAGGATTGTGAGAGCATCTGATCGTCTTCTTTTTATATCCCCGTTCTGAGCGTTTGCATCGCAGCGCCGTCACCGCCTACCATTCCGCGTCAGCAAAAGAGATCGGTTCTACACTCGGTACTAGTGTCTTTTGCTGGAATGGCATGAAGAAAAATGTTCACCCTGGTCCCGCAGAAAAGCGGCGGGACGCGGCGCTCTCTTTCTCTCAAAGGGATGGCTTCGCCGGACGCGCTCCGCGTCTTCCCCGAAGGGCCGCTGCTTGCTCTTTTATTTCAATCCGTCCAGATGCAAAAGGCCCCGCTCCTCTAAACCCGCCGGAATTGACAATTCCAGATATAGTTCATACATTTACGCAGTGAGTTCAAGCAAAAGCGGGAAGGGATTCTGCCAACTCGTTAGTCCGGCCAATATTCCATGAAGAAAATTAAAATACTCGTTGTTGACGACCATCCGCTTGTTCGGTTCGGCGTCATCAACCAATTGAAGGCGTATGAGGAATTCGTCATTGTCGGGGAAGCGGAGGACGGCGAGGACGCCATTGCAAAGACGAAGGCGCTGGGACCCGACCTTGTGATCATGGATATATTCATGCCGGGTCTGTCGGGCATTGAAGCGACGAAACTGCTGAAGAAGAAATACCCGACTCTCCGCGTGCTGATCCTGACCGGTTTTGAGAATGAAGATTATGTCTACCAGATCATCCGTTCCGGCGCCGGTGGGTATGTGTTGAAGAGCGTCGAGAAGGAGCAGCTTGTTGAAGCAGTTCGGTCCGTGATGAAGGGGGAAAAATTTTTCAGTCCCGGTATCTCGAAGCTTATTGTTGAGAATTTCATCCGGAAAGCTGAGGGGCAGAAAATGCAGCCGCTTTCGGATGAGGAGGTTCTCACGAAGCGGGAACGGGAAATCCTCGCCCTCGTTGCGGACGGGTTGACCAATCAGGAGATCGCCGAGAAGTTGTTCATCAGCGCTCGGACCGTCGATACCCATCGCACCAACATCATGCAAAAATTGAACATTCACGACGTCGCTAACCTCGTCCGGTATGCCATCGACAAAGGCATTGTGCAGACGAAAGATTGATGCTGGCCTCATTCAACGCGCTCGCATTCGGTTGCGACTGCACTCGATACCTCATGTCATATTTTTTTGACCGACATTGCCGGCCATGAAGAAGATACAAATTCTGATCGTTGACGATCATCCTCTTGCGCGATTCGGGATTCGAAACCAATTGAAGGATGTGGAAGATTTCACCGTCGTCGGCGAAGCAGAGGATGGGGAGGAGGCTCTCGCGAAAGTGAGGGATCTTCGCCCCGACCTTGTGATCCTCGACCTCTTTATTCCCGTCATCTCCGGTTTCGAAGTCGCGAAGCTCGTCCGCCGGGATTTTCCCAGCTCACATGTGCTCATTCTCACGGCATATGAGCAGGAAGAATATCTTCATCAGGCGCTTGAGTTCGGAGCGGAAGGCTACCTGTTGAAAAGCGCGGAGAAGGAAGAGCTTATTGCGGCGGTCCGCGCCGTGCTGAAGGGAGAGAAGGCATTCAGCCCGCGGATCAACGAATTGATCGTCAAAGGATTCCTGAGCAGACGCGAGCAGTCCAAGACTTCTCAGCCGCCGTCGGTGCTTCTCACCGCGCGTGAAAAGGAAATCCTTGAACTTGTTTCGCGCGGACTGACCAATCAACAGATCGCACAGAAGCTTTTCATCAGTTCAAGGACGATCGATACACACCGGACGAACATCATGCATAAGATCGGCGTTCACGACGTCGCGCATCTTGTCCGCTATGCCATCGAACACGAACTGATTAAAGACAAAGAATAGTTTTTCCCCTCCGCTCTTCTTCAGTTGCAAGAAAGGATTTCGTGTGGCCGGCCCCGTGTATGATTTCTTAGCTCGCGACCACGAACGGCTCGATGATTTGCTTGCCCGTTCGCTCTCCAACACCGGGACGATCGATGAGGAAGCGTATGGTGAATTCCGCCGTGGCCTCCTGCGTCATATCAGCATCGAAGAAAAAATACTTCTCCCTGCCGCACAGCAGCACAGCGGAGGAGTACCGCTGCCGATAGCAGCGAGAATACGTCTCGACCATGGAGCGCTCGTCGCACTCATGGTTCCCCCTCCGACGAGGCCTCTGGTTTCGACGGTCCGATCCATCCTTGCAATTCACAACGAACGGGAAGAAGAAGTCGACGGTTTGTATGAAGCCGCTGAACATGCGCTCGGAAAGAATGCGGATGAGCTGGCGGTTTTGATGAAGAGCGCCGCCGAGGTTCCCGTGCTCCCCCATAACCCCGATCCCAAGGTTTTGGAGGCCACGCGCCGCGCGGTCGAGCGCGCCGGGTATACGATGGAATATTGAACGCTCCGATGAAAGGTTCCGGCGAACGCGGTGTCCTTCTTTTACTTTATATTTTTTTTCCCTATCTTCTATCTGCAATACGCTCATTTACTTCTTGTGTGAAGTCTTCTCTTCATATTCCTCGTGGGAAGGCCGATCCTTCGTACTGAAAATCATACAACATTCATTGGGAGTCTTACGTGGATAACAACCCTTTAGATCAACTATGCGTCGATACGATCAGGACGCTCTCCATCGATGGCGTACAAAAAGCAAATGCGGGCCATCCGGGAATGCCGATGGGAGCCGCGCCGATGGCATACGTTCTTTGGACGCGGTTTTTGAAACATCATCCCGCCAATCCGCACTGGCACAACAGAGACCGCTTCGTGTTGTCGGCAGGACACGGTTCGATGTTGCTTTACAGTCTCTTGCATCTCACCGGCTACGACCTCTCGCTCGATGATTTGAAACATTTTCGCCAGTTCGGGAGCAAAACTCCCGGGCACCCGGAATATCACTTGACCGCCGGAGTTGAGACCACCACCGGCCCGCTTGGCCAGGGTTTTGCGAACGGCGTCGGTATGGCGATCGGAGAGCGATATTTTGCAGCGCGGTACAATCGGCCGAATTTCGAAGTGATCGATTATACCATTTACGGCATTGTCAGCGACGGCGATCTGATGGAAGGCGTGGCGTCGGAAGCGGCTTCCCTCGCCGGGCATCTGAAACTGGGCAACATCATTTACCTGTATGACGACAACCATATCAGCATTGATGGAACGACTGAGTGTGCATTTACCGAGGATCGGATGAAGCGCTTTGAAGCGTACGGATGGCATGTCCAGTCGGTTGCCGACGGAAACAATATCCAAGCGATCGATGCGGCGATTCGCGCCGCCCAAGCGGTGACCGACCGCCCGTCGATCATAGCGGTGAGAACGCACATCGGCTTCGGAAGCCCGAACAAACACGATACCGGCGAAGTCCACGGCACGCCCCTTGGCGAAGAAGAATTGAAGCTGACAAAGAAAGCATATGGATGGGATCCCGAGAAGAAATTCTTCATCCCCGCCGAGGCGCTCAACCATTTTCGCGAAGCGGTTGAGAAGGGGAGAGCCGCCGAGGATGAGTGGCAAAAATTATTTTCCCGGTATCAAAAAGTCCATCCCGATATCGCAATGGAACTAGAAGAGCTGTGGCAGGGGAAGCTGGGGAATGAATGGAAAAAAGCCCTCCCGAAATTCGGCACGGATCCTGCTGCAGTGGCAACGCGCGAGGCATCCGGCAAGGTTCTCAATGCAATTGCGCCGTATTTGCCGGGCCTGCTCGGCGGATCGGCAGACTTGCGCCCGTCAAACAATACGTTCCTGAAAAATTATCCCGAATTTCAGCCGGGAAGTTACGACGGGAAGAATTTCCACTTCGGCGTCAGGGAGCACGCGATGGGGTCGGTGCTCAACGGAATGGCGTTGACCGACGGACTCATCCCGTACGGCGGGACGTTCCTGATTTTTTCGGAATACATGCGTCCCCCGATTCGTCTTGCTGCGCTGATGGGCATCCGTCCGATCTACGTCTTTACGCACGACAGCATCGGCCTGGGGGAGGATGGCCCGACGCATCAGCCGATTGAACAGCTTGCTTCCCTCCGGACCATCCCAAATATCACGGTCCTTCGTCCCGCCGATGCGAACGAGACATCAGAAGCATGGAAGTACGCCATCGAGCATCACAGCGGTCCGGTCGCAATGGCGCTCACGCGTCAAAAAGTACCGACGATCGACCGCACCACGTATGCCTCGGCCGAGAATTTCTGGAGAGGTGCATATACGCTTGCTGAGAGTTCTGCAAAGCCGCAGATCATCCTCATCGGCACAGGGTCCGAAGTTCAGTTTGCCATCGGCGCTTATGAACGTCTCTCGGAGAAAGGATTCGCGGTGCGAGTGGTAAGCATGCCGTCGTGGGAATTATTCGAACGTCAGACGAAGGAATACCGCGAAAGCGTTTTGACTCCCTCCATAAAAAAACGGATCGCCATCGAAGCCGGCGTGCCCCTCGGCTGGAACAAATATGTCGGGGATGAAGGAGTGATCATCGGCATCACAAAATTCGGCGCGTCGGCCCCGTACGAAGTCCTTTACAAAGAGTACGGCTTCACCGTCGAAAACGTTGTGAAGAAAGCGGAAGAATTGCTTGCATAATTCGTCCGGTATCTCAGAGAGAGGGTAATGGAATCTTCCTCATTGGAACGGCCGGAGATCGCGCCGGAGTTTCGGAGGCGGCGCGTCGTCAATTGGATGTCGCTCGGTCTGCTCTACGCGTCGTTCTATATGACCCGTTACAACTATACGGCCGTCGCCCCGACCCTTGCCGATCTGTTCGGATGGAAGAATACCGATCTGGGCGTGTTCGAAACATTGATGCCGTTGGTCTACGGTCTTTCAGTTGTCCTCAACGGTCCGTTTGCCGACCGCGCCGGCGGGAAGAAAGCGTTTCTCTTCGGCGCCGTCGGAGTCGCGCTGATGAATGTCCTATTCGGACTGGCAAGTTTTGCCGTCTCTGTTCCGGCAGTCTGGGAAGGGACCGGCCTCGCGCGGCATGTTGTGACGCCTGCAATGCTAAACTTTGGACTCTCCGGAGGGGCGATCCTGACGCTGATGGCTATCGTGTGGGGCGTGAACGGCTATTTCCAGTCGTTCGGCGCCTTGTCGATCGTGAAAGTGAACGCCCAGTGGTTCCACGTCCGTGAACGGGGAACGTTTGCCGGAATCTTCGGCGTTCTCATCCGCTTCGGATTGCTCCTTGCGTTTCAGGGAGTGCCGCTGATCCTTCTCGTGCTGCCGTGGCAGTATGCTTTTTGGATCCCCGGCGCCTGCGTCGCAGTGTTGACCGTCGTCAATTATTTCCTCATGTTCAACTCTCCGAAGGATGCCGGACTGGGAGACTTCAACACCGGCGACGAAGCCGAAGCAGACGAGAACAAGCCCACGTCGCTGGCCTTCGTCATCAAGAAGGTCTTTGCTTCACGCATCATGTGGATGATCGCCCTCGGCTCGATGATGATCGGTTTTGTTCGGCGGAGCGTTGTCGACGCCTGGTGGCCGAAATATTTTGTCGATTTCCACGGCGCCAACAAGTCTGCGTTCGCTACCTATCTTCCGTATATCATCGCCACATGGGGTATCGCGCTGGCCGGCATCGCGGGGGGGTTCGTTTTTGGGATCGCCTCGGACAGGACCTTCGGCGGACGCCGGGCGCCGGTGATTACGTTCGGGTTCATCGGGATGGCGGTCGTGCTCGCCCTTTTCGGGGTTTCCGACCTGTGCAATTTTGGCCCCGTTGTTGCGGCTTCGTGTCTTGTCCTCCTTTCATTTTTCGTCAACGGCGCGCATGGAATGATCGGCGGCGCGGCATCGATGGATTTCGGCGGCAGGCGTGCTGCAGCCTCCGCCGCCGGACTGTTCGATGGGATGCAGTATCTTGCCGGCGCCTTTGTCGGAATGGGTGTTGGGTACATCACCACAACATGGGGATGGGGGGCGTGGCATTGGGCTCCGATTCCGTTTGCGTTGGCAGGAGCGTACGTCATGTCCCGGTTATGGCACGAATTGCCGAAAGGCAAAGCGGCGCATTGAGAGCGAAAAGGTCCCCCCTTCTATGTGGTTGCCAAACCAATAAGCTTGAAGAGATTCAGTTTTTTTAAAGAAGAACGCCGGAGAGATGATGAAATTACGGGTGGTTGTCTGACTGCAGAATTTATTGAAGGCGGAAACTTTGAACGATCATTTGCATAAGATTGTTCAGAACTATTTTGATCCTCAAACAGGATGGAATGCGGGCTGGCATGAGGACTCTTTTCTCACTCTCGAATGACATTGAAGTCCGGCGCAGTATTTCTTCTTTTGTTCTCTTTAGGATGCTTATCCCTTCCGCAAACGGGGTCGGCGCAGGGCTTTAGTGGGGACACCGTGGGCGCAAAACGATCGGGGGTTTATCCTTTGCCGATATTTTTTTACACTCCCGAAACCGGTTTCGCCGGAGGCATTGCGGCCCTTTATCTGCACCGCGATACGGCCTCATTCTACAACCGTCCTTCCGACATCACCGGTGATGTCATTTACACAGAAAAACAACAGGTGATCGTGGAATTGAACGGGGACTTTTATTTTGCTGACGGCGATTATCGATTGTTGACCGACGTGTCCTACAAAAAATACCCGAATAGCTTTTTCGGAATCGGCAATGACGTTCCCTCCAATGCACGAGAGAGCTATACTTCAGAAACAGTCTTTGGAAAGATTGTCCTCTACCGGAAAATTTATTCGGAAGTCAGCATTGCACCGACCATCCAATATGAATCTTCGGCCATCGTGCAAACGAAACAGGGGGGATTGCTTGAGTCCGGTAACATTCCGGGGAGCGGCGGCGGAAAAGTGGTCGGAGCCGGTGTCGTTGCCAACTGGGATTCGAGAGACAAAACGTTCGCAGCCTATTCGGGGAGCTTCTATCAGGTGACGGGGATTGTCAACGGCAGGTCGTTAGGCAGCGATTTTGCCTATTCGGACCTTGAAATCGACTTGCGCAATTTTTTCCAAACTTATCAATCGCAGGTACTGGCATTGCAAGTGACCTCGCAGATCCTGAGCGGCACTCCGCCGTTCCAGGACCTGGCGCGTTTCGGGGGCCAGGATTTTCTCCGCGGATATTTTGACGGCCAGTACCGGGACAAGACCGAGATCGGCGGTCAGGTTGAGTATAGAATTCCGGTCTGGTGGAGGTTTGGTGTTGTCGGTTTTGCCGGCATGGCTCAGGTTGCCGACCAGGTCTCCCGATGGAGCTTGTCCGAATTCAAGTTTGCCGGAGGCGGAGGAATCCGCTTCGTCTTGAATCGCGAGGAACGGGTCGCGATCCGGCTCGATATGGGGTTCGGCAGCCATTCTTCCGGAACGTACCTCACTGTAACGGAAGCTTTTTAGATCTGCTGCCTCTCCTTATTTTTTCATCCCCCAAAGTTTGGACGTGACCCTTTCTAACTCTTTGCCGATCAGCGCGGGGTCCAGAGTTTTCTCAGGCTCGTTTTCAAACGCCGCGTACGGGATTTTGAACCCCTTCACCTCGATGAAATTCGGATCCTTCTTTTCGAGCTTTTCCCAATCATTCGTCTTGTAGTAAAATTCCATCTTCTCATCAGGGAGCGAATGATAAAGAATGGAATCTTCCTGTCCTTTTCGCGCCCGTCGCCGGTTCTTGCGGACAGATTCGTCGTACGATACGCGGATGTACATGAGCGCCGCCCGCTTCAGAATTTCTTCGTGCATGAACGACAGCGCCTCGTAAATGCCGTTGTCCCCCCCGCGCGCGAATTCGATCAGCGTCGTCCTCGAATCGTGGTACGACGGATCGCGAGCAAGTTTTTTTCGGTATTCGAGGCTAAGCCTTTCGATGTACAGATTCCAGGTGAAATGATCTTTGAACCAGTATTTGTCGTCCGACCAGACGCGCGGCCTGCCGTTCCGGCTCAGGATGTCGTCGACCTCGAACGATTCCCACACATAGAGAAAATCGTCCAGTTCTTCGAAATCGGCGATGTGGAACCGTTCGAGGCGCTCCTCGGGGTCCGCTCTTTTAAGGAAGTCGATGACCTCCGATTTTCCCGCTGCCGGCCGGCCGGTGATGATCAGGATCGGAAAATGTTTGCCGCTCATTCGATTGTCCTTTGGATAAATTACTTGTCTTCCTTGAATCTGTTTTCAACCTTGGAGTCGATGATTTTTTCATCCTGCACTTTTTTCTCTATTGCTTCAAAGACGGTCTCCTGGAGATAGACCGGCTTGGCAATTTCAATACCGAGATAATGCCGCGCTTCGCCGACAAAATAATCGCTCGCAGCCCCGATGTAGGTTCCCGATTCGTCGAATGGCTTGCCGTTGATTTCCAGCTTCACAATTTCTGTCTTTCCGTCGGGAGTTTGTTTCCATTCGCATCGGATTCCCGACGTCTGAATCTTCAAGTGTCTCTCGATATAATTCAATACGATCGCTTTCATTTCGGCGCCGGTCAGCTGAAAGGTCGTGAGGATATTGCGGAACGGGAGGACCTCAAAAACATCGCGCTTTGTCACCGGGCCGGCAGAGACGTTTTTCCTGATGCCGGCGTCGTTCATAAAACCGACGTCGGCATGAGCCGCTTCGCGCTGCGCGTCCGCGAGAAAATCACCGATCCCTGATTCATTGTTGTCGTCGCGGATCCAGTCTTCTTTAAGCGTTCCGAGGACCTGGCTGTAATCTTTTTCAATGCCGTGCTGAACGGAGTCAATGAACAAAGATAATGCCGTTTTCGGCCGCGAGCCGTTATACCACAATTGGATAAGCTGCCCGTTGTATTGTGTCACTTTCTTGTTCTCGACCGTCAGGTCGAGGACGCCGAGGTTCTCGCAGTAGGAGCCGGTCTGGACGATGATGACGCCATTCACGAATTTCGGCTTTTTCAGCCTGGTGTGAGAGTGTCCGCCGACGATCACGTTGAGTCCGTGCACCTTCATCGCTAGAACCGAGTCATCCTCGACTCCTTCGTGGCTGAGCGCAACGATCAAATCCGTTTTGGGGAGAAGCTCGTCGATGTATTTCTGAGTCGTTTCAACCGGCGAAAGCACTTTGATCCCCACAAGCATCGTTTGATTCACAAGCCCGTATAACCCCTGGGACATGACGCCGATGACGCCGATCTTCAGCCCGTTTTTTTCGAGGATGACGAACGGCTTGTTGTTGACGGGGTATTCTCCCTTGTCGTTTACAACATTCGCAGACACGGTCGGGAATTTGGCGATGGTCGTCAATTGAAGGAGATTCTTCTGGCCGAGGTCGAAATCGTGGTTCCCGAGACACCAGACATCGCAATTCATCATGTTCAGCATTTCGAACAACGCCCCGCCGAGCGCTCCTTTGTATTCGTACTCCGTGATCGGATTGCCGGTCATGACGTCGCCGGCATCGAGATAGAGCGTTGCACTGTTGATTTTCCTGATGCTGTCGAGCGCAAAGGAGAGTTCGTTGATTCCGCCGATCATCGGTTTAGGCGTTTCTCTTACCCATGTTGCTTCATGGGGAATAAAATTCGCATGAATGTCGTTCGTGTGAAGGATCGTGACCGATTTCGGCTGGGATGCCAGCTGGAACGTGACCAGCATCCAGAGACTTCCGGTGAGGAACAAGGCTTTAAGGGTTCGCACGCGCATAGGAAATTAAAAGTTGGTTATGGAGAGTTGATTATCGATTGATGAAGATACTAAATAAAATGCTTTTTTGGAATAGCTCTTTCTATCTTTCTAACTTTATCGTATCTTGCACCAACGTCAGTCGTTAACACTGGCGTAACATGGAATTCGCACCTCAGGAGAAAAAAGTCAGATGAAAATCATCTTCACGCGTCTTATTTTGATCTTCGTAGTTTTAACGGCTGCTGGTGGCAGAGTACAAGCCGCCGAGCCGCCCCGGTTGATCATCTTCATCTCTATTGATCAGATGCGTGAAGATTATTTTGAAAGGTTTGCCCCGTATTTTGCAGGGGGCTTCAAAAAGCTCTCTACCGACGGGGTGTTTTATTCAAACGCGAACCTCAATTATGCAATGAGCGTGACGTGCCCTGGCCATGCGTCGCTCAGCACCGGCACGTATCCGATGAAGAGCGGCATCATCGATAACGAATGGATTGGCCCTTCCGCACGCGCATCGGAGTATTGCGTACAGGACACGGCTGCTGGTTCCGTCGACGGCGAAGGGGGAGGTTCGTCGCCGAATAATCTTCTTGTAACAGGGCTCGGCGATTGGCTGAAGAGAGCGTCCCCAAGCTCAAAGGTCATTGCCGCCTCAGGAAAAGACCGCGCGGCAATTTTAATGGGGGGGAAGCATCCCGACTACGCGTTTTGGTACAGCAAAAAAAGTGGCCACATGGTGACGTCAGCGTATTACACGCTGCACGTGCCCGAATGGGTGCGCAACTTCAACAATTCACATTGGATAGACCGGAACGTCCCCGCGGCGTGGACAAAGCTTTTGCCCGACAGCATTTACACCAAAGAAGGTCCTGATGAATTCGGGGCAGAAGCGAAATGGGATTCTTCGTCGTCATTTCCTCACAAGTTTTCGGCGTCGAAAAAGAATGAGCAGATCCTTACTTCCCCCTATGGCGACATGCTCGTGCTGGATTTTGCTCGAAAGGCCGTCGATGCAGAGAAACTGGGCCAGCGCGGCGTTACAGATATCCTTTGCTTGAGTTTGTCTGACTGCGATTACGTGGGACATGCTTTTGGTCCGAACAGCCATGAGATCATGGACCATCTCTTTCGTCTCGACCGCGCGCTCGGGACGTTCCTCTCTGCGGTTGATTCCGCCGTTGGCTCATCCCATGTGCTGATAGCGTTGAGCGCCGATCACGGCGTTATGCCGCTCCCCGAATTTCTTGTTCAGATAAAACACCAGGAAGCCCGCCGCATTCTATCCTCCAGAATTAAAATGGAAATCGATTCGGTCGATCATGAGCTGCAGAAGGAGTGGGGAATGACCGAGGCGATCTTTGAGTCGAGGGGATTTCTGAATTATGCCGCTGCCGCCCGTGCAGGAAAGGACAGTCTTGAGCTCGAACACCGTGCCGGCGAAGCGTTGCGCCGCATTGACGGAATTGCCGACGTGTACTTCCGCCGCGAATTAATGGATCCGGGTGCGCCCGCCCGTCCGTACCTGGATCTGTTCCGGCGAAGTTATTATCCGCCGCGCGGCGAAGATTTTCAAATCCGGTTTTGTGAATACTGCCTTGTGGAAGCCAGCCCGAGGGGAACCACTCACGGCTCGGTCTACAGGTACGACACCCATGTGCCGATAATCATTTTATCTCCCGGAATACAGGCGCGCCGTATACAGCGCGAGGTCCACACCGTCGACATCGCTCCCACGCTTGCTCATCTTCTTAAGGTAGAATATCCCGGCACGGTCGACGGCGTTCCCATGGAGGAATTTAAGTAGCGTCCGTTGTTCCCTTTCTTTGATACCTTCAATGCTGACGATGGAGGATTTATGACTCGTCCAATTTTCACCTATTCCGTTTCCCCTTCACTCCCACAAGCGCTCCAACGACTTTACGCACTCGCCTACAACCTTATCTGGGTCTGGGATCACGAGCTTCTCGAATTGTTCATGCGCCTCGACGCCGACCTATGGGAAGCGTCCCGCCATAACCCAGTTCTCATGCTTGGATCGATCAAACAGCAGCAATTGAATTCTCTCGCTCATGACGATGCGTTTCTCGGCGAGCTCGACCGGGCGTGGGAAAAATACGGCCAATACCTCGACGTCAGCTCGAGCTGGTTTCAGAAAAAATACGGGAAGGGGAGCACTCCGTCGATCGCATATTTTTCGGCGGAGTTTGGACTGACCGAGTGCCTGCCGAATTACTCCGGCGGGCTTGGGATACTGTCCGGCGACCACATCAAAGCAGCCAGCGACCTTGGCATTCCCCTTGTTGGCGTCGGACTGCTCTACCAGCAGGGATACTTTATCCAGTATTTAAACGTGGATGGATGGCAGCAGGAACGGAATCCCGAAAATGACTTTTATACGCTTCCGATTCAGATCGAAAAGGACAAAGACGACAAGCCGGTGACCATTTCTGTCGAATTTCCGGGAAGAAATGTGCACGCGCAGGTGTGGCGCGTGCAGGTTGGAAGAGTTCCTGTATTCCTCTTGGATACGAATATCCCCGTGAATTCACAGGAAGATCAGGACATCACCGACCAGCTCTATGCCGGCGACCGCGAATTGAGGATCAAACAAGAGATCATGCTGGGCATCGGCGGGTACCGTGCATTGGGTGCAATGGGGATGAGACCGACGGTCTGCCACATGAACGAAGGGCACTCCGCGTTCCTTTCGCTTGAACAATGCCGTCAGCTGATGATCGACAACAGCATCAGTTTTGCCGAGGCGCGCGAAGCCGCGACCGCCGGGGCCGTCTTCACGACTCATACGCCCGTTCCCGCGGGGAACGATTATTTTTCCACACCGCTGATGGATAAATATTTTTCGGGATTCTACGGGGCGCTCGGAATTTCCAGAAAGGAATTTCTCGGATTGGGCCGCGGAGACATCAACAACGATGCAGAAGATTTTTGCATGACCATTTTGGCCCTGCGGATGTCGGCCTACAGCAACGGCGTCAGCAAATTGCACGGTGAAGTCTCGCGGGCGATGTGGCAAAATGTGTGGCCCGGCATTCCGGAGAACGACACTCCGATCGGCTCCGTCACGAACGGCGTTCACGTTCCGTCATGGGTCAGCCGCGATATGGTCGGCCTGTTCGAGCGGTATCTCGGTCCGCGGTGGAAGGAGGACGTCACCGAAAGCGCGCTCTGGAGCTTTGTGCATCGGATTCCGGATGAGGAACTATGGCGGACACATGAACGGAGGCGCGAGCGGCTGGTTGCGTTTGCGCGTCAGCGTCTTCGGGACCAGTTCGAGGCGCGCGGTGCGTTGCGTACCGAGGTGGCGCAGGCGTCGGAGATTCTCAATCCGGACGCCCTGACGATCGGGTTTGCACGCCGCTATGCAACCTATAAAAGAGCGACCCTTCTTCTCCGCGATGCAGAACGGTTGAAGCGAATTCTCAACGACAAAGACCGGCCAGTACAGTTTATTTTTGCGGGAAAGGCTCATCCGCTCGATAATCCCGGAAAAGAATTGATCCGGGAGATCATTCATTTTGCGAGGCAGCCGGAAGTTCGGCACCGCATGGTCTTCATTGAGGATTACGATATGGTGGTGGCCCGTTACCTTGTGCAGGGGGTGGACGTCTGGCTCAATACACCACGGCGTCCTCTCGAAGCAAGCGGAACGAGCGGGATGAAGGCGGCGGTCAACGGCGCTCTCAATCTGAGCATTCTTGACGGCTGGTGGGTGGAGGCGTGCAATGTCAATACCGGGTGGGCGATCGGTCAGGGGGAGGTCTATGACGATGAAAAATACCAGGACGAAATCGAATCGAACGCGCTCTACAAGCTCCTTGAACAAGAGCTCGTTCCTCTTTTTTACAGCCGCGGTACCGACGGCTTGCCGCGGGCGTGGATCAGCAAGATGAAAACATCGATGCGCGAGATCTGCCCGGTGTTTAACACGAATCGAATGGTGAAAGAGTATGCGGAGGAATACTACCTTCCCGCCCACAGCCGATTCGCTTCACTCACCGACAACAAACTGAGCGGCTCAAAATCATTGGCGGCTTGGAGATCGAAGGTCCAACAAAACTGGCCCGTTATTAAAATTGTGGAGGTCAAGTCGGACGAACTCCGGGGAATGAAGGTGGGCGAGTCGCTCAACGTCAATGCTGCGATCGATCTTGGCGCGCTGGCTCCTGATGATGTCACTGTGGAGTTGTACCACGGGACGCTGAACTTGGACGGTGATATCGTCGATCCGGTCGTCCTTCCGATGGCGGCCTCCGGAAAACCCAAAGGACATGTCTATACCTTTTTAGGCACCATCACGTCGGAGTCGAGCGGGCGCCATGGATATACCGTCCGCATCCTCCCGAGAAATCCGCAGATCGATAACCCGTTGAAACAGGGGCTCGTCCATTGGGCGTGATGCTTTCGATAGAGGAATTGATTATATTGGATTGATCGGTTTGCTACCATAAAAATCATCAAGGGAAAGGGAAACACTATGCTGAACAAGGCGATACAGGATGCTATAAACACTCAGATCAATAAAGAGCTGTATTCATCCTACTTGTATCTTGCGATGTCGACGTACTGCGCCGAGTCCAACTTGCCCGGTTTTGCTGGCTGGATGAAGATCCAGAGCACGGAAGAGTACGGCCATGCGATGAAGTTTTACGGTTATGTGATAGAAAGGAACGGCCACGTTGAGCTGGAGGCGATCGACAAACCGCACGCGAAGTTCAAATCTCCCGCCGATGTGTTCAAACAGGTGCTTGAGCACGAACAGAAGGTCACAGCGATGATCAATAAGTTGTATGAACTGGCGATCAAGGAAAAAGACTATCCGACGCAAATCATGCTGGAATGGTTCATCACGGAACAGCTCGAAGAAGAAAA
This sequence comes from Bacteroidota bacterium, assembly GCA_035506275.1. Taxonomy (NCBI): domain Bacteria; kingdom Pseudomonadati; phylum Bacteroidota; species Bacteroidota bacterium. Next base: position 527,073 of record DATJPT010000008.1, on the reverse strand, counting down.
GAGCGCGGGCGATGTTCTTGAGCAGTTGAAAATGGTGGGTGAATCTCCCGTGAGCTTGATCATGATGGATCGTCAGCTTGCCGCCCGGGCGAATAAATAGTCATAACAAGTTCTGAGAAAAATGGGCCGCCCGAATGAACGTTCGTGCGGCCTTTTGTTTTGAAGCTCCCCTCAATACGACAAGGCTTTCCAAAGACGAATAAATACATTGTTGGTTCTGGTACGAAACTTGCTTTCAAAGGAGGCAAAGTAATCAATTACTGAACGGCGGGCATCTCTGTTCAGCATGGTCGAAGGGGGCGAAAAACGGCTCTATTTCCATCATGAAAGATCACAATGGTCCTCACGCACTCATCCCCCCGTTTCTTATTGAAATTAGAAAATTCTTCGTTCTTTTAAGAATACTGCCGTCCGGAATCCCGTTTGGCATCATCTGCCAATTCAGGAAGTCCAAGAACGTTTGACTTTCTTCGCGGCTGAACCCTGAAAGGAGCTCCCCATGAAAATGAAATCAAAGAAAAAAACATACGCCGCTGAAACCCGGCTCATCTACGGAAAATCGTTCACGTCGAAATGGGACTACAGCCATCATCTGATTCCGCCGTTGTCCTCATCATCGACCTACCGGCTCGATACAACCAAGCGCGGGGCGAAGGGCTTCATCGAGTTTGCTCATCACGGCGAGGATTTCGAAGTGAAATCCCGAGCGCCGATCTATATTTATGATCGGCTCGGCGAACCGAACAAAGAAATTTTGGAAGAGAATCTCGCGATGGCAGAGGAAGGGGAGTGTGCGATCACCTTCTCGACCGGTATGGCGGCGATCTCCGCGGTCTGCGGAATTCTTGCCGGCACCGGAAGCGAGATCATCGCGCATAAGATGCTGTATGGCTGCACCTATTCGCTGTTCAAGAATTGGTATCCGCGGTACAAGATCAAAGTGACATGGGTTGATTTTAACGATCTCAAAGCGTTGAGCAAAGCTCTTACTCCTCAAACAAGGATGCTCTATTTTGAAACGCCCGTCAATCCGACGATGGATCTCATCGACATTCAAAAGGTCGTTGAAATTGCCAAACAGCACAATGCGCATCGGACACATTCGCATCGCCTGTTCACCGTCGTGGACAATACCTTCGCCACACCGTTCTGCCAGCGGCCGATTTCGCTCGGCGTCGATTTCGTCGTCCACTCGCTGACAAAAGGGCTCTGCGGCTTTGGTACCGATATGGGAGGCGTGGTGATCGGCCCTCAGTGGAGTTACGACCGGCTCATGTTATACCGAAAGGATTTTGGCGGAGTGCTTGCAACGAAGAGCGCATGGCCGATCCTCGTCTACGGTCTGCCGTCGCTTGCAACGCGGTTCAGCCGTCAAATAGCCTCTACGCAGAAGGTCGCCGAAGCGCTCGAGCACGACAAACGAATCGGCACCGTCAGTTATCCCGGGCTGGATTCATTCCCTCAGAGATCGCTTGCCCGCGCTCAGATGATGTCGTATGACGGGACCTTCGCCCCCGGGACCCTTCTCTATTTTATTCCGAAAGGAAAATCTCCGGAAGAACGCAAGCGCCGGGCCGACAAGATCGTCAATTTCATCGCGAGGCAATCGTACACGATAACGCTTGCGGTCAGTCTCGGTTCGATCAGGACGCTCGTCGAGCATCCCGGCTCAATGACGCACTCGAGCATCCCGGCTGAAGAGCAGCTGAAACGCGGCATCGACCCGGGGGGCATACGGCTTTCGGTCGGGTTAGAGAAACCGGAGGACATCATTTACGACCTTCGCAATGCCCTGGACCATAGCCTATAAGCGGGGTCGAAAGACTTCTCTATCCCAATGCCGCGGCGGAAAGCAGCTGTAATTTTCGGACAGCCATTCATTGCGGCACCTATACGAAGGAACTCCGGCGGTGATCTGCGCCGCTTCCGGCGGGTAGCCGTGATGCACCTTCAAGTGGGGGACTATCGTCGGCTTCGCCAGCCTTGCACTCGGAGCAGCAGGGGATATTTTCGGCCTGTCATCTCGGACAAATCTGATCTCCTTCCGTAAAAAAACGCTTGACAAAAACAAACTTTTCCGTTAACTTTGTAGTGCAAAGTGCTTTGTATTCTATAGTTAACGAACGGGTGTACTTCTTCCACCAAAACGATAACGCGTATGGCCTCCCTTGATGATCGCCTGAGAGATATTTCGGAAATCCGTTTCATGATGGAACAGTCGTCGAAATTCCTTTCTTTGAGCGGTCTCTCCGGAGTCAGCACTGGTCTCGTCGGAATTGCTGCCGCGGCGGCAGCCCAGTGGATGGTCGATTCAGCGGGAAGAGGGGGGGCAGCAACCGGCATGACGGTATATTTTTTGGCCGGTTCCGCCGTGACCTTGATCGTCGCTCTCCTCCTCGCTGTCTATTTCTCTGTTCGGATGGCCCGGAAAAAAGAGCTTCCGTTGTGGAGTTCGACGACAAGATCGCTGTTATTCAATCTGTTTATCCCCCTTGCCGCCGGGGGATTTTTCTGTCTCATCCTGCTCTACCACGATCTCCCCCTATTAATCGCGCCGTCGATGTTGATTTTTTACGGCCTTGCGCTCCTCAATGCCAGCAAATACACGCTGCGGGAGATCCGTTATCTCGGGATGAGTGAAATTGTGCTGGGACTGACTGCTTCGGTATGGCTTTCGTTCGGCCTGATCCTTTGGGGAATCGGTTTCGGCGTACTTCATATAGTGTACGGAACGATCATGTATATCAAGTACGAGAAGTGAAAGAGTTTTTCGGTAATCTCAACAAAGTTTTCGACAACCGTGTTCGCTTGGCGGTCATGTCTATCCTGGCCGCGAACGATTCCATGGATTTCAATTCCCTGAAAAAAATGCTGAACCTTACCGACGGAAACCTCGCCGCGCATATGGCGACGCTTGAAACGAAAAAGTACGTCAAGATTGAAAAAGAATTTGTGGGAAAGAAAACGCTCACGACGTATTCGATAACTCAAACGGGAAAAAAAGCGTTTTCCGAGCACATCGACGCCATGGAGAGATTGATTAAACAATGCAGGTAAACCTGCATTCATCATCAGCAATCGGGAGAACGATATGCCGGCAAAGCTCTTATTCACCGTTGTAGGTTTCAACATGCTTTTCGTCATCTTTCTCGCAGGTGTCGTTATAACATATTTTAGGCCGAATCGGTTTGGAACAATGGCCTCCTTGTTTCTCGGCTGGTTGGCGGGGTTCGTCGATCTCAATTCGACGGAACCGCAATTCGTGGTGCTGCTTCTTCTCGCCTTCGGGTTCTTTATCGGTTTTGTCATGCCTCAAAAAGTATGGAAACATGCGCTGCTGCTCGGTGCGTTCGTTCCATTAGGGCAATTCATGTGGATCATTGCAACGGACCATTGGGGAACGATCGTCCCTGAAGGATTCGGCGCGCTCATTGCTTTTCTTCCTGCGTTCGGCGGCTCGTACCTCGGTCAATTCATCGCAGGATCTCATCGGGCGAGATTCGGTTCGGCGGGCAGTTCCATTACGAATAACAAGGGTGCATGAAAGGATCCTGGGATGATTGCGAATATATTTTTGCACAGGATGAGATCATTGATCACCATTCCTTTTGTCGTAGCAGCATTAGTGGCGCTCTACTGCGTTCGTCTCCTCCTGCATAGGTCTCACTCGGCCGCCCGATGACAGAGCAGATCAGACGTACATCAGCTCGCATCGCAGCGATTCTCATTTTTTCGATCGCCATGGCATGGGTCGAATCGGCAACGGTGGCGTATTTACGGACGCTGGTGCATCGGGTCGATCCTTACCAGCTTGCGCCATTGCCCATTGCAGCATCCTTTGGCTCAGTTGAAATAATCCGCGAAGCAGCAACATTGGCAATGCTCGCAGCCGTCGGCTGGCTGGCAGGGATATCGGCAAAAAGCAGACTGGGATTCTTTTTGATTTCCTTCGGCATTTGGGATATCTTTTACTACCTCTTCCTGAAAATCATCGTCGGCTGGCCGCATACGATTTTTGATTGGGACGTTCTCTTTCTGATTCCGCTTCCGTGGTGGGGTCCGGTGCTGTCGCCGATCCTCGTCTCCTTGGTGCTGATCGTGATCGGAACCTTTCTTCAAAGGAGCAATACCGGAGATGCGAAGGCCAACGCTGGAAGGTTTAGCTGGGTCTTATCCTTTTGCGGGATGATTCTTGCATTGGTTGTTTTTTTGGATCACTCACTGCAGGCCCTCCTTAAAGGGAGCGGGGCGGTCACCGAAGAACTTCCAGCCCATTTCAACTGGATGGTTTTCATTCTGTCGCTTCTCTTGATGTTGACGCCGGTATTTGCATGGGGGATTCGTTCGGTAAAAACAGATAAGGGGAATGGGGGGAGGGACAGCTAGCGCTGTGGGGTCCTCATCGTCACGTCGGCTTCATTTCTTGCTAACCCACGCGTTTCCTTTAATGAAAAACCGCCACTTCTTCTCCTTGCCGCGTGAAATCCCGACCCTCGTCGAAGTGCCGGTAGCTGATTTCAAGAGTGATTTACCTTCGGTAAGAAAGATCTCTTCTCCGAGTAGATCGGTTCCGTTATTTCCACCGTCAATGTCCAACGCCTGGCATAATTTTGCCGGTCCATTGGTTAGACTGTACATCGGCTCTTTGTCTGGTGGCATGTTTCTGTTTCTTTTCATATCCTCAATTCCCTCGATCGGCTCAAGGGCGCGGATCAGCACCGCCTCTCCCTTATTTGCTTTTCCGGTCACGACATTTGCACAGAAATGCATCCCGTAAGTGAAGTAGACGTATAAGAAGCCCCCTTCACGAAACATCACTTCATTCCGCTTGGTCTTTCCCCGGTACGCATGGCTCGCTGGGTCTAGTTCGCCGCGGTATGCTTCAACCTCGACGATTTTTCCCGAAAACACATGCTTTCCAATTTTCCGGACGAGGATCTTTCCGAGGAGGTCTTGAGCGACGAGGAGGGGGGAGCGGGTGTAAAAAGAGCGGGGAAGCTTTTTCAAGAAAGTAAAAATGAAAGATCAAAAAGTTAAAAGATGGTGCAAAAACAGTAGCAGTTTTTCACGCCCAAGGCTTACCTATTTCTTAAAATCGTTCATCACGCGTTCAACATCATCCAGCGTCATGCCGGTCCCGTACTTCGCATCGTTCTTTTCTTCTTTGAGGATCGGTTTTTCAGGGTGCTGTTGTTCGCGCACCGGCTGATTTCCCGCTTTCAACCGGATCCGCTCCTCGATCTCCTCCATCCAGCTATGAGTCGCTTTCGGCGAGGCTTGATCCGTATCCGGAATTCTGCCTTCTGATTTCTGTATTCTGTACTCTGGATTCTGGATACCCCTCTCACTCTTCGTCGCTGGCCCATCTTCCTTATTAATCGGCCTTGTCTCAAACGCAAGCCGTTTAATGTTGATAAGGTGTTTTGCAGAAACGTTCTCCGAGATGATCGATCTGCCGAACGTTCCGGGGCCGAGCGTCATCGAAGGGAGGAGTTCATTGGTATTCCCGACAGCGCCAAGCGCGGCCTGTGTGTTCACGAGAATTCTGCATGCGGGTTTCTCAAGAGCAAATTTCATGATGACGTCATGATCGGATGAATGGATCACCATCGTGTGCCCGAGTCCCCCGAACTCCAGCATCTCGATCGACCGTTCGCATCCTTCCCGCCAGCCGTCAACTGTAAACATTGCCAGTACGGGGGAGAGTTTTTCACGCGAAAGCGCGTGTCCTTTTCCAACAGCAGCGAGTTCGGCGATCAAGCATGATGTGTCCGCGGGGACGGCAAAGCCGGCTTTTTGCGCAATGAACGCGGGAGATTTTCCTACAATATCGGGATTGATCGCCCCTTTGGGATCGAACATCGTCATGCTCAGTTTTTCTTTTTCGTCGGGGGCGACAATATAGCACTTCAGTTTCTTAAATTCTTCGACGACCTGCGTTTTTACCGGCGAATCGACAATGACGCCGGATTCCGTCGAACAGAGAACTCCCCAATCGAACATTTTTCCCGAGACGATATCGGCGACAGCCTTTTTGATGTTCGCGGTTCGTTCGATGAACGCGGGAACATTCCCCGATCCGACGCCAAGAGCGGGCTTGCCGGAGCTGTACGCGGCCCGCACCATCGGATTGCTCCCCGTGGCGAGGATGACGGCGGTCAGCTTATGCTTCATCAATTCATTCGTTCCCTCGATCGAAGGGATCGACATGCAGGCGATCAAGCCGTGCGGTGCTCCTGCCCGTTCCGCCGCTTCGGAAACGACGCGGGCTGCTTCTGCGGTGCACCGTGCCGCACGCGGGTGCGGGCTCGCGACAAATCCGTTGCGCCCCTTCACGGAAATGATCGCCTTGAACATGACCGTGGAGGTGGGATTGGTGGAAGGAATGAGCGCTGCTACGACTCCCATCGGTTCGCCGATCTCCACAACGTGCTTCTCGCCGTCCTCGTGAATCACGCCGACGGTCTTCAAATCCTTGATCGATTCATACACGCGTTTCGTCGCGAATTCATTCTTCTTTTTTTTGTCCGCGGGCTTGCCGAAACCGGTCTCTTCGTGCGCCAACTGTCCGAGCCGCTCGGCCTCTGCAAATCCGGCGTCCGCCATAGCCCGGACGATCCTGTCAACCTGCCCCTGCGAGTAGGCGCGGAACGCAAGCTGTGCCTCTTTCGCTTTTGTCAAGAGTTCCCTGACTTCCTGGACCGACTGCAGATCTTTGTCGAGCGCCATGCGAACCACCCTTACGCGTTGTTTACAAATTCAGGTTTTCCTGGACAAACGTCTTTTTGGCGATGCCGAAATGCTTGTAGGCGATGGAGGTTGCTTCTCTGCCCCGCGGCGTTCGTTTGATGAACCCTTCCTGGATCAAAAACGGTTCGTACACTTCTTCGATGGTTCCCGGTTCCTCGCCGACGGCAACGGCAAGCGAACTAACGCCAACCGGGCCCCCGTCATATTTTTCAATGATCGTGCGGAGGATGCGTTTATCCATTTCATCCAGCCCGAGGTCATCGACCTCCAAAGCGCGGAGGGCATACTCGGAAACCTCCCTGGTGACGACATTGCGGTGATGGACAAGCTTCCTGTCAGCCACTGCGAAGTCCCTGCATCGTTTCAACAAACGGTTGGCAATGCGGGGGGTGCCGCGCGACCTTTTCGCGATCTCTGCGATTCCCCCCTCGTCAGTTTCGATGTTGAGGATAGCAGCGGAGCGCTTGATGATTGCCGTAAGTTGAGCGGGAAGATAGTAATCGAGTCTGTTTGTCACGCCGAAGCGTGCGCGAAGAGGAGCCGTTAAAAGTCCGGCGCGCGTTGTGGCGCCTACCAACGTAAATTTCGGAAGGGAAAGCTGAATGCTCCGAGCGCTGGGACCGGAATCGATGATGATGTCCAGCCGGAATTCTTCCATCGCCGAGTAGAGATATTCTTCCACCACTGAATTGAGACGATGGATCTCATCGATAAAGAGAACGTCACCTTCCTCAAGATTTGTCAGTACGCCGGCGAGGTCGGCTGGCTTGTTCAGCACCGGGCCTGACGTGATCTTGATGTTCGCCGCCATTTCATTCGCGATGATGTACGCAAGCGTAGTCTTTCCGAGGCCGGGAGGACCGGTCAGCAGGACATGGTCGAGCGGTTCGTTCCGTTGGTTCGCCGCAGCGATGAAGATTTTCAGGTTGTCGACAATGTTTTTTTGCCCGACAAAATCCTCGAAAGCCGAAGGACGAAGCGCATGGTCGAACTCGGTCTCATTGTCGAGCCGTTCCGGAGCGGTAAAATCCGATTCGCGTTTGGATGGCTTCATTAGGGATGAATCTACTAAGAAACGGAGTGAATTTCAACGTAAAGCATTTCACTGCGCGGCGGGCACAGTGGATCTCCGGCATCGGAGGTCCACTGGCCTTGCGTGCCGCCCGCAGCTTATTTTTTCTTCTGGAGCGCGTTCCACATTCCCGTCACCAATTCGTCAAGTCCTTCGCCGGTCACGGCCGAGATGTGAAACACCGAAATGCCTTTTCGGAATTTTATTTTTTTCAGCGATTTCCGAAGGGTAGCATCGGCAATGTCGAGTTTTGTGAAAGCGACAAGCGTCGGTCTCTTTGGGAGGTCTTTATTGAACGATCTCAGCTCATTGGCCAGTACGCTGAAATCCTTCTTTGGGTCCGGGCTGATGCATTCAACCAGATAGATGAGAACTTTTGTCCGCTCGATGTGCCGGAGAAATTGTGTGCCCAGGCCTTTACCTTCGTGCGCCCCTTTGATGAGTCCCGGAATATCAGCAACGACGAAACTCTTTCCTTCCTGATAATAGACCATCCCGAGGTTCGGGACAAGCGTTGTAAACGGGTAATCGGCGATCTTCGGCTTGGCGGCAGAAATTTTGGAGATCAGCGTCGACTTTCCCGCATTTGGAAAACCGACAAGACCCACATCGGCAAGGAGCTTCAGTTCAAGGTCGAGGTTCAATTCTTTTCCGTCTTCCCCCGGGGTGCAGATGCGCGGCGCCTGATTGGTGGATGTTGCAAATTCCGAATTTCCCTTCCCGCCGCGTCCCCCCCGCGCAACGACGATCTCGGAGCCGTGGTCGACCATGTCGCCGATGATCTCGCCGGTCATTCCGTTCTTTACGATCGTCCCGCACGGGACCTTAATAAGCACGGAGGGGGCGGAGCGTCCCTCCATGTTCGACCCTTCGCCGGCGTTCCCATTTTGCGCGATGTACCGCCGCTTATACCTGAAGTCAAGCAGAGTGGTCAGCTGCTTTTCAGCACGGATGATGACATCTCCCCCCTTGCCGCCGTTGCCTCCGTCCGGTCCCCCCTTCGGCACGTACTTTTCCCGCCGCCAGTGGATGACGCCGTTTCCGCCGCTGCCGGAGCGCACAAAAATTTTTGCCGAATCGATAAACATGAATTTCCGTTATTTATTCTTTTCTTGCTCGATAAATCTGCTCTGCACCTTATTGGTAAAGAGGATGGCTTCCTTCGTGAACGCTTCGACGTCGTTCATGAGGAAGAAATGATCGATGGAGAGCGCCGCCTCCTCCCATGTCGTCGCGGCAAGGACTTCCTTGACCGCTGCCTGGAATTGTTCTTCGTTCTGCCGGAAGACATGCTTGATGATCGTCCTCTCCTCTTCGAGCGAGAATAGAGGGGGTGTCGGTCTTGGCGGCTCGATCGGCTTCTGCGGCGGGTCCCCCGCATCCTGAAACGAGAGCGGGAGCGAAGGAAGATCGAATGAAATTTCATCATGCGCCGGCAACGGCTCCGCATTTTCGTCGATGACGTGCGCGTGCTCGTCCCCCGTCTTAACTTTTTCAAGAAGGTTGACAAGCTGGCCGTAGCTCATCTCCTTGACATTGTTCACTTCCCGTTCGCGTGACAGCCGTTCATGCATTGCCCCCATCTTCTTATCCTCAAAAAAATACATCAACGCCCGCGTCGGGACCGTTCTTGCGGTTGCGCTCATGGTGTGGGAGCGCGCATACCCGATAAAATCGTAGAGCGGCTGGGTCATCCTTGCGAGTTCCGCGCTGGAGTGATTTTTCAGCACCTCGGCATCGATTCTCGCCACGAGGTTTCTTCCTTCCTCAAGCGTCATCTCTCCGACCGTGCGCTGCTGAATGTAGCGGCGGAGGATATCGGGGAAGTACGCATAGTCCCGGCAATACCGGAGTTTGATCAGGATCTGTCCTGTCGAAGCCCGCACAGCGTCTTCGAATAAAAAACTGTTGAGCGTCCATTGGGGGCGACAGAGATAGTTCAGCGTGAAATGGACGCATTTGTCGAGCGTCGATTCAAAATCCGTTTTTGAGAAAACAAAATTGTGAACGAGCAGGGTGTTGATCTGCTCTTTCAGCATCGTAATTTCGGGGAGGTCATAGTTGAACTTCGACGAACCCGGCTGGGGCTTCTCGTCGCTATAGAGCATCCACTCAACTTCTGCGCGAAAGAACACTTTCACGTTCGACGGGATATTCGATTCGAAGATCTCCCGTAACCCGATGGCTTTCGAGTCGCCGATGGTCGCCTGGCGGACCGTGGCGATGAGTTGTTCGGTTTCTTTCTCGAACATGGCTGCTCCGCGTACGTTATTCGTTTTCTTTTTTGACCGCGGCTTTCACGCGATTGATCTCTTTCTGAGCTGCGGTCTTGAACGCAGGGTCGATCCCCGGCTTATCGATGATCTGCTGGTACATGTTGAGCGCCTGGTCGAATTTCCCCATTTTTTCATACGACTGGGCGGACATGTAGTAAGAATTCGGAGTCCAATCGATCTTTGTTTTTTTGGTGATGAGATAGGGGACCTTCAGGAACTCAAGGATCGCCTGTTGGTATTCGCCCTTCTCAAAATACGATTCGCCGAGGTAATACCGGATCTCGGATTCAAAATCCTTGTTCGTTGTCTCCAGGAGAGCCTGAAGCTGCACGATCGCCTGGTCATAATATCCCAGCTTTTGATAGAGCACGCCGAGGTCGACCTTTTTGTCGAGGATGGATTCATCGTTCGGATATTTTTCTATGAACGTCCGCGTCAATTCCAATGCGCCGTCGTACAGGGCAAGCTCCTTGTATGTCTCGATGAGATTGCTCATTGCAAAGGGAAGAACATCCGGCGAGAGTTCGGGCTTGTCGACGATGAGGCGGTAGTATTTTGCCGCTTCATCATAATTTTCCTTGAAGAAATAGAGATTGCCGAGCGCAAGATAAACTTTCGGAAGAATGGGGGAACGCGGGAACGTCCTCATGACGCGGTCGTATTGCTTCAGAGCGCTGTCAGGGAGTTCCTTCGTCTCAAGGATCTTCCCGATCCAGAAGCATGCCTGCGGAAGGATCTCCGCAGAATCGTACTTTGCGGGAAATGTTCTTAGTATTGTCAGCGCCCGGTCCGGCTCTTCCTGTCGGTACAGCGCCATTGCTTTTTCGAAATCGAATAGGGCAAGGGAGTTTCTGTCAGAACCGTATGTTCTTAGGAATTCTGCGATCTTCTGGTCGATCTCTTTCCGGTTGTCCGACCGATACAGAGAAATAATGACGTTCAGTTTGGCCGACCTGAGCATCGAAGAATCAGCGCCGGGCAGCCCTTCGAGCGATTCATATTCCTCGATGGCTTTTTTGTAGTTACTGTTGTCAAAATAGAGCGAGGCCAGTTCCGCGGTATTTGCTGCCGTGCGTTTGGCAGCAATGGATTTTTCAAAGAACTGGATCGACGCGTCGGTATTGCCGCTATGCTTCTCAAAGGCAGCCAGCCGGCCAAATGCTTCCGAAGCGTCCGGAGAACGAGCATCCCGGCTGACCAGGTCGAGATATTCCTTCCGCGCGTTCAGGGTATCGTGCGCGGCATCGTACGTTTTTCCGAGCTGGAAGATGATTTCCAAAAGCCCTTTTGAGCTTGTGTGAAGGGGAGACGTCAGCCGGTCCAATTGCTGGTGGTACAATGCTATTGCTTTGTCAAACTGATTCGTCTTCTGATAGCTTTCGGCGAGCGGTTCAATGCAATCGACCGAGCGAGCTGAATAAAAGAACTTTGTTCGGAGCTGCTCGAACGATGTGGAAGCGAGCAGCGGTTTTTCCTCGCGGGTCAGGAGAAGTCCGTCTTCATAGAGAACATCCGCGCTGAACAGTCCTTTCGGAAAAGCGCGGAGGTAATTGCTGAAGACGATCGAAGCCGAATCGCTCTTGCCCAAGTGCGCAAGCTGGATTCCGAGCTGGGCGGTCGCTTCGTTTGCCTCCGGAGCGAGGGGAAATTCGTTGGCGATCCTCGCGTACGTGCCGATCGATTCTTTTAAGAGCCCCTTTTCTCTTTGTGCCGTGGCGATCGTCAACAGCATGTGCGGAGTGAACTCCGACGCGGGACGGTCCTTGAGGAATTGTTCGGCGAGCGCCAATTGTACATCGAGGTTCGCCTTCTTCATCTGGAGGGAAAAACGGTTGAACGCGGCGATGCTGCTGAAGCGTCCGGACGGATAATTGTCAAGAAAAGAGGTCAGAGCATTGAGGCATGCCTGACCGGTCGAAGAATCGGCCTCGGTCTGGCGGAACATTGCCACGGTTCGTTTGTACCCTGCCTCTTCCCGCGTCAGAGAATCCTTCGCGACCGATTCGGCCTTTTCGTACTGGATTGCCGCCTGAGGAAAATCCTGGAGGATGTTAAGATAGATATCTCCCAATCTCATCGCGAGGCCCGATTTTTCCTTATCCAGGATCAAATCCCCGATAAGAAGCGCAAGCTGTTTGACCGTTTGCTCTTTGTCCGGAGACTCATGGTCGCGAATGAAATTCTTTCTTTCGATCGCCCGACCGGTCAACGGGCTTGCCGGGTACATCGCGATGAGATTGTCGTACGCCTTCAGCGCTTCCTGCGTTTCCTGGAGAGCTTCGTACGATAATCCGATGCCGAATGCCGCATCGTCGCATTTTTCGTCATGCGGATATTGAACAAGGAAAGAAGAATAGATGGCGACCGCTTGCTGCGGTTCTTTGAGCCGGAGCCGCGTCAATTCGGCGATGCGGAAAAGAATCTCCGGGGCCTCTTCGTCGTTCGGGAAACGATCGAGGCATTCTTTATAGTATTGCACTGCCGTGTCATCATTGTTCAGCGATACGGCCAGCGTTGCCGCGCGAAGAAGCGCGTAGCGTTTTTCCGGACCGCCGGCAGTTTTGTCCGCCGCCGCGGAGAAATCCAAAAATGATTTTCGATACTCTTTCAGCTCGTCATAAGCTTTTCCGGCTCCGAGGTACGCGGCGACAATCAGTGTTGAATCTGCCGGATGGACCAGCGCGCGCTCGAATGCGTCCGCGGCCTTTTTGAAATCCCGGGATGAAGCATATCCGTTCCCGAGGCCGAGCAATGATTGCTGAAGAATGTCCGGCGGAAGCTTGAGGGAATCGGCGCATAATTTTTGGAAGTAATCGATAGCGTCCGATTGACGTCCCGCTGAGAAATAAAAGCGGGCGAGCTCGAGCCGGGCGCGCGCCAGAGTTTTGACGCCGATATCGGACTTTTTTTCATCGACGATGGAATGATACAGCCGCTCCGCATCTTCCGGGTTTCCGCTGGCCTCGTCGACCGCTGCCAACTGCAGCGAGGCCTCTGCGATCGTCCCTTTGTCGGCGCCGCTTTCCGTCACTTGCTGCAATTCCTGGCGGGCAGCGACAAGATTGTTCTCTTTGACGAAGATTTTTCCCAAATGAAGATGGGCGGGAGTCACAAATTCATCGGTCGGGTAATCGCTGATGAGCGATCGGAGACATCGCTTGGCGTTATCGGCATCGCCGGCCTTTTCAAAATACTCGCTTGCCGTCAACAACGCCTTCGTCGCCAATTTGCTCTTCGGCTGAAAGATCTTGATCCGCTCAAATGCCGACGCGGCGTCCGTGAACTTTTTTGCATCGCTGTACATTTCGCCGACATTCCACCATGCCTCCGGAGCCCTCGGATGGTCCGGATACGTCAAGGCGAAATTCTGGAATGCGGAGCGCGCGTCGTCGTTTTTCTTCAGCGCCCGTTCAGCAAGGGCGATGTAGAACTTCGATTCGATACTTTGCGGGCTGGAGGGGTAGGTGGAAATGAACTGCTTGAATTGCTCTAATGAAAGGTCATACAGTTTATCGTTGAACAAATTGAGGGCAAGCTTAAAATCTGCGTTTTCCTTAGTGTTTTGAGCAGGGCAATATGCACTAACAAAGAGAAGGAGAACTATGCTTGCACGTCGTAATACCATCGGCATTTAGAAATTTGTTGACGAACACCGTAATAACTGCGGTAAGATACTGCTAATTTCGGTTGCAATCAATTTGAAAGAGGGAATATACTCGGGGATCCGATAACACCGATATCTTTGGGGTTGCACGCTGAAATAAAAAGCCTCTTTGCAGACTGCCAAAGAGGCTTTGATACTTTCAGTTGATGATTTCAGCACGAACGCTTAATCCATTTTCATGTCGCCTTGTTTCGTTTCAGCCGGCTTTGTGGTCTTTTTGGCACCATTAGATTTCACCTCTTTCAGCGAGGTTACTTTGAAAATATCTCCGTCGTGTGTTCCGGTGACGGATACCATGATCTCCTTCTCCTTCTCCGTCTTCTTCAACAAAGCAAGGGCGAGTTTATCTCCATTGTCGTCAAATTTGTACCACATCCCGCCTGACATCAATCCAAAGCCGCTCTCCTGGCAGCTTTCTTCGAGTGCGCAGCTTTTTGTATGCTTTGCAGCTTTTGCCATTGCTTCATCGGGAGCTTTTTTCGCCATTCCAACGGCGCACATTTTGTCGACAAGGTACCCTTTCATTGTGTGCGACGTTGACATGTCCATTTTATCCTGCTTGTCCTGCGCCAGCACTGAAGCGCTTGCAAGGAAAAATAAAGAAGCGAACAATCCGACATACAATTTTCTCATTGGAATCATTCCTTATGTTGGTGAGATTATGAGATGAGGAGTTCCGGCGTTATCAATGAAAATACAACACGCCGGTATTTCCGAAAAGTTCCTGATTGCATTTGTTTCTTAGGTTTTTGTAAAATTTCTTTATAAATGGCCAAAACAAGCAAAAAACGGCACTTTACGGTCGACATAAAAAACATTCATTTTTCCTAAATAATGCTTGGTTTTTAAATTCCCATTTCCCTATATTTCGGCTAAGTTTTTGGGCTATGAGTCTTAATCTCTTAGCGACTCTATTTACTATTTCACATAATCAATCATCAATTAACTAATTCAAGGAGCGTCCAATGGCAAAGGCCATGACAAAATCCCAGATTGCCGACCACTTTGCGAAGAAATTTGGTCTGAAGAAAAAACAGGCTACAGCTTTCTTTGAAGAGTTGGCGACACTTGCATATGCCGAGGCAAAAAACCAATTTACGATCCCCGGCGTGGGTAAGCTTGTTCTGGTTGACCGTAAAGCACGGCAAGGACGAAACCCTGCGACCGGTGAGATCATTCAAATTCCGGCGAAGAAAGTCGTTAAATTCCGTGTTGCGAAAGCAGCAAAAGACGCGATCCTTAACCAGAATTAATCGTTCTGTAATTTGGTTATAATCCATGCGATCCCGGCGGCTCTGACGGCTTAGCAGTGAGCGGGGACGCATGGATTTTTTTTCCCTCCCCATTCCAACGTGCCATACATCAAGGGTTCCCTATGATAAATTCTTCATCTTCCGAGGAAAAGAACAAAACGCATTTGCTTGACTCAAAATTTGAAGTTCTCTCGGATATGGAAGCGGTGGTTGAAGATCTCATGAAAAAACATGAGGAAAAAAGGGAACTTTGGTTTCCCTCCGATTTTCTTCCTGCTGATGAAACGACGAATGAGGATCTGTACCTGAAGCAGGTTCGTGAGCGTGCGAAAGGGATTCCATTGAGCGCGCGGGTTGCGCTTGCTCTTAATCTTATTACCGAGGAAGGCCTCCCTCATTTTCATCGGTTGATCGCCGTCCATCTCGGCAACGATTCATTCTGGAAGAACTGGAATTTTTTGTGGACCGCCGAAGAGGACCGCCATGGGAATGTCATCAGAGATTATTGCCGTGATTCGCGCATCATGAATTTTACCGCGGTGGAGAAGGCTCAGTTCCAGTATGTTCGTTCGGGCTTCGATCCTGATTGGGACAAAGATCCGTATCGTGTGTTTGTCTATACCTCCGCGCAGGAGCGGGCCACGCAGATATCGCACGACGGAACGGGGAGGGTGTGCGGAACGTATGAGCCGACCCTTCAGAAGATACTTCATTCAATTGCCATGGATGAAGCGCGCCACTACACGTTCTATAGGTCTGTGTTTGGGGAAGTGCTCAAGCGCGACCCCGACGAAGCGCTGGCATCGGCGGCGGTTATTCTGCCGAGCATTGACATGCCCGGACACAGTCTTCGTAATTTTAATGAATATGCCGACGTCGTGCGCCGATCCGGCATCTACGGTCCGCGGGATTATATTTCGGTCGTGGAAGCGTTGATCAAAGTGTGGGGCTTGGAGGCGCTTTGCCAGCTTAAAGAGAAAGGGAAAAAAGCGCAGGAGAAAATATTGGCCATTCCCGATCGTTTAAGAAAAGTGGCTGAATATATTGAAAGCCGGAGCTCTTCGAAGACCTTCCAGCTTGAATTTGTCTTCAATAAGGTCTTTCAAATGGGATAGCGCTTCGGCAGTTGAAGGTGAAGAATCTTTTCTCTATTTTTGTTGAAGTCAGTATCGGAAGAGATTCAGATGAAAATCATGACACTTGTTTTGTCCGGAATGTTGTTCATCACCGGATGCGCAAAGAAAAATACAGGAGTGACTGACACGGGAATGAAATACGAGATCATCAAAGAAGGGACGGGCCCGTCCCCCAAAAAAGGCGATTCGGTCACTGTTCATTACACCGGCTGGCTGGAAGACGGCACCAAATTCGACAGCTCGGTCGACCGCAAACTACCCTTCACGTTCAAGCTCGGTGTGGGACAAGTGATTCAGGGATGGGATGACGGAGTTGCCACAATGAGGGTCGGCGGCAAATCGAAATTTTTCATTCCACCGGAGCTTGGATACGGTAGCCGGGGAGCAGGGGGAGTCATTCCCCCTAACGCAACGCTCATTTTTGAGGTCGAGCTTCTGTCGATAAAATAATGTTTCCTTCGGAAATTTCCTTCCCATGGCAAAACCTTTTCTCATGATCTATATCCGCCCGGGCAAGTGCGATTACTGCGGCTGCTGTGTCGGCGTGTGCCCGGAAGACGCGATCGAGCTGCAGGAATCGAAGATCGCGGTCATCGAGGAGCGCTGCACCAATTGCCGCAAGTGCGTGTGGGCATGCCCGTGGGAAGTGATCGAATTTCACCGCGAAGGCATCCAGGATCTTCCGAGGGAAATTTCCGCGCTCGATAACCTTCAATTTGCGCATTCGCTGAAATGAAGCAGGATTATGATGTCATCGTCGTCGGTGCGGGTCCGGCCGGATCGACCGCTGCGCGGTACGCGGCGGCTGGAGGGGCGTCGGTGTTGATGCTTGAGAAGGACCGCGATGTCGGGTATCCTGTCCGGTGCGGCGAGGCAGTGAGTCATGAAGGAGTCATCCAATTCATCGAACCCAACCCGAAATGGATCGCCTCGACAGTGACGAAATTCCGGCTCGTGGCGCCGAACGGCAAAAGCGTTGTCCCGCGCCTTGACGGAACCGGCTACGTTCTCGAGCGCCGCATTTTCGATTATGAAGTAGCAAAGCTTGCGGCGAACGAAGGGGCCGAGGTCGTCACAAAAGCCTATGTGTATGATCTGCTGAAGAATGATGATGGCGGCGTTGTCGGAGTTCGCGCTCTGATCAAAGATGTCAAGGTCGATATCAGATGCAAAGTGGTCGTCGCTGCCGACGGCGTTGAATCGCGTGTCGGCAAGTGGGCGGGCATCGACACGACCTGCCATATCCGGGATATGGAGAGCTGCGCTCAGATGACGATTTCCGGCATCGACGTCGAGCCCGATGTACTCGATTTTTATTTCGGCGACGAAGTTTCTCCCGGCGGATATTTGTGGGTCTTTCCAAAAGGGAAGGATACGGCAAATGTCGGGCTCGGGTTGAGCGTCGAAGAAGCGAAGAAGAAGCCGGCGATAAAATTCCTGCATGAGTTCATGGAGAAGAAATTCCCGAGGGCGGCCATTCTTACCCATATCGCCGGAGGGGTGCCCTGTGCAAAAACGTGCGACAAGATCGTTGCCAATAACGTCATCCTTATCGGGGATGCCGCTCATCAGGTAAATCCCGTTTCGGGGGGAGGCATTATCAGCGGAATGATCGGAGGGATGATCGGCGGCGAAGTTGCAGCCGAGGCCGTTGCCAGCGGCGATCTGGCGCACCTCATCGAGTATGAAAAACGGTGGCAAAAGCGCCTCGGCTGGCGGCATGAGGTCTTCTATACTATTAAGGAGGCGATAGCCGGTTTTTCCGACGATACGCTGAATTCTATTTGCGACAGCGCCTTGCAGCTTTCGGAGGGAAACCGGACTCTGGGCGGCATCTTCCGCACCGCGTTGTGGAACAAGCCGTCGATGCTGCTCGAGGTCGCGAAGGTCTTTGTTTCGTGATGACGCTGATGACGCAAATTGATCGCAGATTGCAGATTTGCGCAGATGGGGGGAAAAGGCTTTGGATTTTCGGCTCTCCAAAAATTCATAGCACTACCCCGGTGAGAGTTCTGCTTTTTGCTGCTTACTGTTCACTGCTTCTCGTCTCCCTCGCCCTTTCTCAAAAAAAACAGAACCAGGAACTGGTCGACATTCATTCCGTCAATCCGGCGATTGTCCTCGATTTGCGGTATGCGACCGAAAATAACTTTACCCATCACAAGCTTTATGCCGTCGCAAAATGCCTGCTCCGGCGAGAGCCGGCCGAGAGCCTCAGCGCCGTCCAAAAAGAATTGCAAACGCGCGGACTGGGTTTGAAGATCTTCGACGGATATCGTCCTCTCTCTGTTCAAAAAAAATTGTGGGAGGCGGTGCCCGATGCCCGGTACGTCGCAAACCCGGCCAAAGGCTCCCGTCACAACAGAGGGGCGGCTGTTGATTTGACCCTCGTCGATTCTCTCGGCAACGAGCTTGCAATGCCGACGCCGTTCGATAGTTTCACCGAGAAAGCTCACTGCAATTACAAAAAACTTCCCCGAAAGATCCTAAAGAACCGGGCGCTACTTCAACAGGTCATGGAACGGCACGGCTTCTGGAGAATGGAAACGGAATGGTGGCATTTCGATTTTCACGACTGGGGAAGATTCAAGATTTTGGATCTGCCGCTCGAATAGCCCCCACGCACGCCGATTGGTTGCCTTGCGCCTTACCCGTGTTTGCCGTATATTGAACCTGAAATTTATCGCGGGAGGTGTTTTCCTGTTTGCATCGGCGGCTTTGTAGTGACCAACGACGTTAAAAATATCCTCCTTGTCCGCATCGATAGAATCGGGGATGTTATCCTCTCGCTGCCGATGCTGCCGCTCCTCAAACGCCGCTACCCCAACGCCGCTATCTCTGTTCTCATTCGGCCGTATACACGCGAACTTGTCGAAAGGCATTCATGTGTCGACGAGGTGTTGATGTATGAGCACGAGGACAATCTGCGTTCATTGTGGTCGGTGCTTCGTGAAATCCGCAAGCGGCGCTTTGATGTCGCCATTATTCCGTATCCCCGCTTTCGTCCCGCGCTGATTCTGTTCTTGGCCGGGGTTCACGTTCGCGTTGGATCCGGATACCGATGGTATTCGTTTCTGTTCAATCAAAGAGTGTTTGAGCACCGGAAAGATGCGAAGCGCCATGAAGTGGAGTACAATCTCAATCTGCTCCGTCCGCTGGGAATTGACGGGCGATCCGAACCGGAGTTCGATTTTTCAGCGTCTTCGTCGGCGCAGGCGGCCATCAATGCCCTTATGACGGAGAAATCGATCGCTCCGAAGGAGGATTTCATCATCCTCCATCCGGGGAGCGGCGGTTCGGCGCGCGATTGGAGCGCCGCAAACTTCAGCAGGCTCGGGAGCGAAGTGCAGGAACGGCTGGGTACCAAGGTCATTGTGACGGGGGGGAAGGGGGAAGAAGGATTAGTACAAAAGGTCGTTGCCGGAATGTCGGGAACGCCAGTCGCAGTTGTCGGCGCGCTTTCCCTTCCTGAACTAGGCGAGTTGATCCGGCGGGCAAAAGTTTTCGTCTCAAACTCTACGGGACCGATGCATATTGCCGCGGCTGTCGGAACGCCCGTCGTCGCATTTTTTCCTCCGATCATTCAATGCAGTCCTGTTCGGTGGGGTCCGTATACCCGAAAAAAAAAAGTCTTTGTCGCGGACAACAAAAACTGCCGGTTATGCATGGGCTCGCCCTGCCGCTCCGACGTCTGCATGGATCAAATTCATGCCGATGAAGTGTGCGCGGCCATCAAAGAGTTTTTGAATGAACAGAAGTGACATGACGTTGACAAAAGTGCGGTTTACTGCAGCGCTTGGAATAGTGCTGTTCTGCAGCGCCGGCACCCTTTCAGCGTTCCAGAATGCAATGCCGACCGACAGCGCCTCGCAGCATGCTTTCACTGTCGGCGAGAAATTAGTCTTCGACGTCGGTTATGGATTCATCACGGCGGGGGAAGCGATCATTTCGATTCCGAAGTACGACACGGTGGCCGCTCATCAGTGCTACAAAGTGATGTTTGAGGTCAACTCGACGCCGACGTTTTCGTTTTTCTTCGAAGTGCGGGACCGGTATGAAACGTATCTCGACGCAAACGAGATCTATCCATGGCGGTTTGAACAGCACGTCAAAGAAGGGCATTATCGAAGGGACTTTACGGCGGAGTTTGACCAGGTCAACCACGTCGCGACCGCCTCAGGAAAGCAGTATCCGATCCCCCCCCGAGTCAACGATATTATGTCGGCATTTTTTTACGTCCGGACGCTCGATTTTTCAGCGATGAAGACCGGGGAGAGAATTCATCTTCATAATTTTTACAAAGATTCCACCTACGACCTCGACGTGCAGTTCATGGGGAGGGAGACGATCAAGGTGGAGGCGGGTACCTTCAAATGCATCATCGTCGAGCCGCTCGCGAAAGAAGGGGGATTGTTCAAGAGCGATGGCAGAGTGCTGATCTGGCTTTCGGACGATGAGAGAAAAATTCCTGTGAAGATCACAACGAAGGTTCTCATCGGTTCGATAGGGTCGGAGCTGCGCGAGTACTCAGGGATCAACGGCGAATTGAAAGCGAGGATTAAATAGATGTCAAAATACACTCAGGCTGACCTCTCGAAGATCAAGACCATTTCAATCGCGTCACGCAAGAGCAAAGTCGCTCCGAAGGATTTTGCCGTTCCTTTCGATCCTGTACGGCAGTCCTTCGCCGAGTTCACGCGTTCTCTCCCGAATATTTTGGCCGCCGCTCATCTTAAAACATTGGTCGCCGATATTGTCCGGGCAAGAAAAGCCAAGAAGCCCGTCATCGTCATGATGGGGGCACATGTCGTTAAAGTCGGATTGTCGCCGATCATCATCGATCTGGTACGAAGAAAGATCGTGACCGCAGTGGCAATGAACAGCGCTTCCTCAATTCACGACGTTGAAACGGCGTTGTGGGGGCAAACCTCCGAAGATGTTGCTGAAAATATTCTCGACGGGAAATTCGGTATGTCGAGGGAGACGGGCGAATTTATCAACAATTCGCTTTCTATCGGCTATTCAATGACGACGATGGGATACGGCGAAACTCTCGGGCGCGCGCTTGTTGAGGCGAAAGCAAAAAATAGAAATATGAGCATCCTGGCGACATGCTACGAACTCGGCGTTCCCGTTACTGTTCACGCGGCGATCGGAACGGATATCGTCCACCAGCAGCCGACCATGGACGGTGCGGCGACCGGCGAACTGAGCTTCCGCGATTTTAAGGTCTTCTCGAATGTCGTCAAAGACCTCGTCAGCGGCGGCGTTGTCCTGAATATCGGTTCTGCGGTCATCATGCCCGAGGTTTTTTTGAAAGCGCTGACCGTCGCGCGCAATCTCGGCAGCAAAGCCCAGGGGTTCACTACGGCGAATTTTGACATGCTCCGACATTACCGCCCGATGATGAACGTGGTTCTTCGCCCTACGCAAAAGACCGGCACTGGCTTCGATTTTGCCGGCCACCATGAAATTATGATCCCCTTGCTCGCAGCATTGATCAAACAGCATTTCAAGTCGGATGGACGAAAACGCCGAAAATAATTCCGGTCTTCAAGGAGCCGAACTCCCCGCCGCGTTGCCGCCCTCCGCTGCCGGCGGGACGAGAATGAACCCGCTGGGATTCGTCGCAGTGGCGCTGGCGGTGATCTTTATCCTCTACCAGGTTGTCGGCGGAGGAATCACTCTGCTGATCTTCGGCCAATCGATCACCGCTGAGAATGTGCAGGGAATGCGGCTCGCAACGATGCTTTCCCAGTTGATTTTTTTGCTGATTCCCACAATCGTTCTGATGAGAATTCAGCATGGCGCGGGGCGCGCATCGTTGGCGAGAAGAGTGCCGAAAGCAACGGAATTTGTCCTGGCAGCCGTCGGGGTCTTTTCGCTTCAGCAGGTCATGGAAGGGTATCTGTATTTCCAGGATAAAATCCCCTTGCCCGAATCGATGCGTCCTTTTCTGGAAATGATACGAAAGTTGATCGAAGAGACATACACCATGCTCGTGAAGGCGCATTCCCCATCCGAATTGGCGTTCGTCATCCTTGTTGTTGCCTTGACTCCGGCCATCTGCGAAGAGCTCCTTTTCAGAGGACTCATCCAGAAGAATATGGCGCTTGCAACCAACAAGAAATGGGGGTTTATTTTTACCGGAATTATTTTTGGATTGTACCATGTGAACCCGTTTCTTATTGTTCCGCTCGTGAGTCTCGGAGTCTTGTTCGGATTTTTTATGGCGAGGTCGGAGACGATCATCGTTCCGATGGCGGCACATTTTGTGAATAATCTTGTCTCGGTCCTGGGAGTATACTATGATTCCGATCTCAAGGATTCACCGGCGTTGTCGATGTTCAATTCGTTGGCAGATTATTCGTCATCATTTGTTTTGACAACGATTGCGGGTTTTGGGATCGTTTTTCTTGTATCCATGTACTTCTATTGGCAGGTGACCTCCGGGCTGGAGAGTCCGGCCGGGAGGGAGGTACCTCTGTGAAATGCCCGCGCTGCTTAAACTCGAATGCTGAAGCGTCTTTGTTTTGCCGAGGGTGCGGTTATCTTCTTCTTCCCAACGAAGAAGTCGAATGTGAAAACCACTCCGGCACGGTCGCCGTCGGCGTTTGCGTCATGTGCGGCAAACCGGTCTGCGGCGATTGTTCGGTCACGCGGGAAGGGAAGATGTATTGCGATGATGTCGCTCACTCTCAAATGGCCGCGGACTTCACAAAACTTGCGACCTTAGCCAACGAATTCGAGGCGGATATCATCGTAAAGAATCTTTCGTTGAACGGTGTGACGGCGCGCCAATTCGCGGCAAAACATTACGCGCAATTTTTCTCTTTTGCCAATGCTTCTCCCGTCTCTGTGTTCGTCAACGGGAAATCTACGGAGGAGGCCAAACGGCTGCTCAAAGACATGGACCTTGAAGAGTTCCTTACCTACTGAAACGAACATCATGGCGATCAACTATCCCAACCTTCTTTCCCGTGTGCTTGTCGCTGTTGTCGCCGTTCCGGCGGTTCTGCTCATTTCATACCATGGCGGAATTCTTTTTTTCCTTTTCGTCAGCCTGATTTCTTGCTTCGCTCTGAATGAATTCTACGCGATGGCCGCGCTCAAAGGAGCGTCGGTGCAAAGAGCGCTGGGAATCGTCGCGGTGATCATGCTGAACGCCTCGTTTTTCCTGAAGCAGCTTATTTCAGCGCTGTTCGGGGGGCAAAGCCTGCTGTTGAGTATCGACACTGTGCAGATATTTTTCATCGTTCTTGCCCTTTTTTTTATTTGCGTACTTACCGTAGAGCTCTTCCGAAACAAGGGATCGGTGTTAACCAACGCCGGCGCCACGATCCTTGGCGTGGTTTATATCGGAGCTTTCCTTTCCACCTTGATCGGCATTCGCGAGCTGTTCGGGAGTGAATTTCCGCTTAGGCTGGTTCGTGAATCTCTGAATGGCATCAATGGTCTGGCTGACGACTCTGCCCGGGGTATTGCGTACGACTGGGGAGGGGTGATGGTCATCGCAATTCTTGCTTCGATCTGGATCTGCGACACGGCGGCATATTTTGGAGGACTGGCGACGGGAAAACATAAACTGTTTGTCCGGGTGAGTCCGAACAAAACATGGGAAGGGAGCGCGTGGGGATTTTTCGGCGCTGTGGGGACAATGATTGTCGCGCAGCGGTTTTACCTCCCGTATCTACATCTCCATCAGGCGCTCATTATTGGAGGCGTTGTTGGGGTGTTTGGCCAGATCGGAGATCTTGTAGAGTCGCTGTTTAAGCGCGATGCCGGAGTCAAAGATTCATCCAACATGATACCCGGTCATGGCGGCGTCTTTGACAGATTCGACAGTTTGATATTTGTCTCACCGATTTTGTATCTTTATCTACGCTATTTTGCCTTGTCATGAAAGAGGCGGGACGAAAGATCGAAGCAGAGAAGACGACCAAAAAAGTTGCGATCATCACCCTGGGCTGTGCCAAGAATCAGGTCGATTCGGAGGCGCTGTGGAGCCAGTTGAAGGGGAACGACCTCGAAGTGACATCCTCCGTTTCCGACGCCTCAATCGCCGTGATCAACACGTGCGGGTTCATCGACGAGGCGAAAAGACAATCCGTCGATACCATCCTGGAGACCATCAAGCTGAAGAATGAGGGGAAGCTTGAAAAGGTGATCGTCATGGGATGTTTGTCGGAACGATACCACGACGATCTTGCCAAAGAGATCCCGGAGGTCGACCGTTTTTTCGGGTCGAACGATGTTCCGCTGATCGTGAATGAGCTCGGCGGAAACTATAAATACGAGCTGCTCGGCGAACGGCAGCTTTCGACGCCGAACTACTCGGCCTACCTCAAAATTTCTGAAGGTTGCGACAACCCCTGTTCGTTCTGCGCCATACCGATCATGCGCGGCGTTCACCGCTCCAAGCCGGTTGAGCAGGTCATGGATGAGGTTATGAAGCTGGTGGACAAAGGGGTGAAGGAGCTCATTGTCATCGGTCAGGATACCACGTATTATGGATCGGACCTCTACGGTCAGCGGAAACTTGGGGCGTTGCTCACCTCTCTTGCGGGCGTGAACGGCCTTGAGTGGATTCGATTGATGTATGCCTACCCGGCAAAATTTCCTCACGACATTCTTCGCGTGTTTCAGGAGAACCCGAGAATTTGCCGCTACCTCGATATGCCGATTCAGCACGCGTCCGACAATGTTCTGAGGTCGATGCGGCGCGGAATCACGCGTCGCGCGACAGAATCGCTGATCGAGGAAATCCGGACGGCGATCCCCGATATCGCACTCCGTACGACGTTGATCACGGGTTATCCCAACGAGACCGACCGCGATGTTGAAGAGCTCATCGAGTTCATCAAGGCCGTTCGTTTCGACAGGCTGGGCGTGTTCACGTATTCTCAGGAAGACGGCACCGCGGCCTACGGTCTCGGCGACCCGATCTCTCACGACGAAAAAGAGGCCCGGCGCGCGGCGGTCATGGATGTCCAGCGGGTAATCTCGCGCGAGCGGAATGAGGGGCGCATCGGAAAAACCGTCCGCGCCGTCGTCGAACGGCATGAGGATGAAACCTTCATCGGCCGGACGATGTGGGATGCCCCCGAAATAGACAATGAAATCTTCATTACGCCGGCGAAGGCGAGACACCTTTTACCGGGCGAATTTGTTGATGTACTGGTGACCGACGCTGCGGAGTTTGACCTCTACGGCGAGACGGTATGACCGGAGCGCAGCGCCAGAGCAAAATTTCATCTTTCGGACCGGTACTCCTATGAGAACATTCATTCTCGGTACGTTGCTTCTTTGTGCCTACGTGTCCCCCCTCGGCGCGCAAGTTGACAACCGCTCGGACCGGGCTCCGATCGGCATCCCCGCTTTCTACCTCGATGCCTTGAGCTTTCGGTCGAACGATTCCGCCTCCTCACGGATCGACATTTACACCGAAATTCCGTTCGAAGTCCTGAAGTTTGTGGCGGCCGATTCAGGTTTCGTCGCCCGCTATGAAATTACGGTCGATATTCTCAACGACGACGGGAACGAAGTTGTTGAAAAGACATGGAACAAGGAGATCCGGCTCCGTTCTTTCGACGAGACGCAGTCGAAAAGGGAGTTCAGCACCGTGACCGGATCGATGGCGCTGGCTCCGGGCAAGTACGAGCTGCGCGCAGAACTGCGGGAGCAGGAATCCGGGAAGGCGTACGCCCAAACCAGAAAGATCAACGTTCAAAATTACTTTGAAAGTCCGTTCTCCATCAGCGATATCATGCTGGTCAACCAAGTGACGAATAAAGGGGGCCGCTCGACCATTGTCCCGAATGTTTCAGGGAATATGTACGACCTTCCCCATGGTTTTTCCGTTTTTTTCGAACTCTATAATTCGGTGGGGGCGGATTCAGTATCCCTGACGTATCAGGTGCTCGACAGAAAAGAAAACCGACTGTATGCCCGCACCGAACGCAGACGGCTGGACGGGAAAAGAACCGAGGTGATCGCAGCAGTAGACACCGCACACTTTTCTGCGGGGACGTATATTCTGGAAATTGACGCCCAACCGGTGCCCAGGTCGGCCGACGCAGGAACGTTCACCTCCGAAAAAAGGCGCGGCTTCACGATGAGGTGGGTGAGCGTTCCGACGACGCTTGCTGAGATAGACCTTGCCATCAGGCAGGCCAAATACATCGCGACGAGCAAGGAATACGAAGCAATGGCCGACGCGCCCACGCTGGAAGAGAAGGAGAAGCTGTTCACGGAGTTTTGGAAAAAAAGGAACCCAAGTCCCGGCTTCTCGCGCAACCAGGCCATGGAAGAATATTACAATCGCGTGCAGTACTCGAACGATCATTTTTCCCATTTCATCGACGGATGGCGGACGGACATGGGGATGGTCTTCATTACTCTTGGCGCTCCCGGAAGCGTTGACCGGCATCCTTTTGAGATTGACTCCAAACCATACGAAATTTGGACCTACTACGACTATAACCGGCAGGTCATTTTCGTCGATGAATCAGGGTTTGGTGATTATCGCCTCCAGACGCCGATCTGGGACCTGGTACAGCGCATGTACAAATAACGAGACCGCGCCTTTTGTGAAACCGCAGCATCGCCGATCATGTTTTGCCGACAACTGTATGGTCTTACGCTCGTGACGGTGGTATTCCACTCCGTTCTTTTCCCACAGACCAAAATTACCTCGATCGAGTTTTTCGGAAACCGCTATTTCTCACAGCAGGAGCTGATTCAGTTTCTTCCAGCCGGCCGCGGATCGGAGTATTCAAAGGACCGGGTCGCCGCTTCCGTCCGCGCGGTGCAGGAGCATTACCGGAACGAGGGGTTCTTTTTTGCGCGCGTAGATTCCGTTTTGCCGATCTATTCTTCGGACAGCGCGTCTGTGGCTCTTGATTTTTTCCTCGATGAGGGGAAGCAGTCGCTTGTTGCGCATATCGGAATTTCGGGAGCAACGGTCTTTTCACCGGATGACATGCGGCGCCGTTTCGAAACGGTTCCGGGGGGATTGCTCCATCAGGCGACGCTTGAAAAAGACATCGACGACGTTCTCACACAATACGAAAACAACGGCTATCCGCTGGCGAGGATCCATGTCGACTCTCTTCAACTTGATACGCTTGATGCGTCACGCTTGTCCTTTGTCCTTGCTGTGACCGAAGGGCCGCGCGTGTATCTCGACGAAATCAAAGTTGAGGGAAATACGACGACCCGCCGCAGCGTCATCGCGCGCGAAGCGTACCTCCGGCCGAACGAAGTTTACGATCAGGAAAAAGTGGACGATATCCGGCGCCGGCTCATGCGGCTCGGCATTTTTTCCTCCGTCAGCGAGCCTCAATTGTATCTTTTCCGCGACCCGGGATATTCGGATACCGTTTCGGGAGGAATTTCCCTGATGGTTCAAGAGGGGAACACGAACAATTTTGACGGCATCGTCGGTTATGTTCCCCCCGCCGCGACAGGAACGAGCGGATATTTCACCGGCAACGTGTATATCTCGATGAGAAATTTATTCGGCACGGGACGGAAAGCTCTCGTCCGCTGGCAGCGGGAAAATCAAACGACTCAGGAACTTGAGGCAAGTTATGATGAGCCGTGGGTTGGCGGCTACCCGGTCAATATCGGAGCGGGAATTTTCCAGCGGAAGCAGGATTCATCCTACATCAAAACCACATACAATGTTCGGGCCGATGTCGTTCTTACGACGGACCTTTCTGTCGCAGCGACACTCAGTCAGGAATCTGTTATTCCTTCGGCATCCTTGACGTATTTTACGGTATTTGAAAGCAGTCTCCTCTCGTTCGGGGGTGAATTGCATTTTGACACGCGCAACGACGCCCGTAATCCGACGTCGGGAATCAACTATGCAACCGCGTACAGCCGCGGCACAAAAAAAATCACTGGCCCCGAACAATACCTTGCTCTTGCGCCGGACCAAAGTTATCTTGTCGAGCAGTTCTCAATGGATATGGAATGTTTCCTGCCGCTGTTCCGGAGCCAAGTGTTGATGGCAGGCTTTCATGGCAAGAAGATCACCTCAAGCCAGCTCGAGCAAAGCGACCTGTTTCAGATCGGAGGAACCAATTCCGTCCGGGGCTATTTGGAGAACCAGTTTTTCGGCTCGCAGATCCTTTGGTCAAACGTCGAATACCGATTTTTGACCGGCCGGTTGTCGAACGTCTTTGGCTTTTTCGATGCGGGATATTTTTCGAGGCCTGCCGACCAACTGCGCTCATTGCCGTCGCAGGAGAAATTTTTGTACGGATACGGTGTCGGAACACGTCTCGATACGGCCGTCGGCGTGATGCAGGTCAGTCTTGCGCTTGGTGAAGGGGATACGTTCAGCACGGCAAAGATACACTTCGGAATTTCGAACGATTTTTAACGGGATATTTCTTGAACAACCGGTATATCCATCTTCTTCGGCCGTCGAATTTTTTCATCACTGTCGCTTCGGTGCTGATTTCGTGTCTGCTTGCGGGGGGGAAGGCAGGGCAGACCGTCGCGATGGTGTGTGCAGCACTGGCCGCCGGATGCATCGGCGGCGGCGGCATGGTCGTGAACGATATCTTCGACGTGGAAATCGACCGCATCAACAAGCCGGCCAGGCCGCTGCCAAGCGGAGCCGTCACTCCGCGTGCCGCTTCATTCTTTTATGCGCTCCTCACATCCGTCGGTCTGTTGCTGAATCTTTTTTTACCTTCGGTCGCACAACTGATAGCGGTTGGCGCGGCCGTTCTCATTTTCTTTTACAGTTACCGATTGAAGAGGACGCCTCTTTTGGGAAACCTCACCGTTGGATTGCTGACAGGACTTGCCTTTATTTATGGCGGCGCCGCTGTCGGAAATATTGAAAGGGCAACATTACCCGCCGTGTTCGCATTTCTCATCAATGTTGGCCGCGAGCTTGTCAAGGATATGGAAGACGTGGAAGGAGATGCAATGGACCAGGCCGGAACGTTACCGGTAAAGTACGGGATGAAATCCGGCTTGATCGCCGCATCGGTATTTCTCGGAGCCGTGATCGCGTCAACGATCATTCCTTTTGTCAATCATCAATACGGGGTGCTTTATTTTGTTGTCGTTGTCGCCGGAGTCGACTGCGTGGTCGCGTTCACGATGGTTTCGATGTGGAGGGATACGACACCGAAGAACCTTAATAGGCTCAGCGCTCTGCTGAAATATGACATGCTGATCGGTCTGCTTGCCATCTATCTTGGATAACATGGGCCGTGATTGTAAGGGAGAATACCGAATGGAAGAAACCGTACATCGCGCCAGGCGACGAGAGCAGGAGAAGAAAGATCTTCTCTTTTTTGAACGGCAATATTGGGAGAGAAATATTCTTTCCGTCGCAGGAGTCGATGAAGCGGGGAGGGGACCGCTGGCGGGACCCGTCGTTGCGGCCGCGGTTGTCTTCAAGCCCAACGTGTGCATTCCGTTCGTCGACGACTCGAAAAAACTCTCCGAACAAAGACGCGAGGAACTGTACCATGCGATTTGCCGCGAAGCCGTCGCCGTCGGGGTCGGAACCGTGAGCCACGAGGTGATCGACCGGATCAACATTCTGCAGGCCTCGATGCTTGCAATGCACAAAGCCATTGACCAGCTGAGCGTTCAACCCGCGCAGCTTCTCGTGGATGGAAACTTTTTCCGGCATGAACGGATCCCGGTCGAGAATGTCGTCAAGGGAGACGCGCTCTCGCACTGCATCGCCGCGGCGTCGATCATTGCAAAGGTCACGCGTGACTCGTTGATGAGGGAATACGATGTCGAGTATCCGCACTACGGTTTCGCAAAGCATAAGGGATACGGGACCAGAGAGCATGTCGCAGCAATTCACCGGTACGGTCTTTCCGCGATTCATCGAAAAACGTTTCATGTCCCAAACCTTGACTTCGGCGAGGCCATCGTCATCGCATGAATAATTCATTGAGCTCTCAATCACCATCCGATCGGCGGATATCCGTCCTTCTGGGTCTGCAGCTTCATCCCGCGGAGCCGATACATCAAAACTCAGCCGGAAGCATCGCCGATCTCTCGGCGGCCCGGATTTCGGTGCATGGAGGCACTCTTGTCCAATCCTCGGGCGAACTCCTGCTTGCCGAATTTGAGGACGCCGCCGAGGCGGTCAATTGCGCCATCGACTTGCAGGAACGTTTCGCTCGCCGGGATAATTCCACCCCCGGTGAGCCGACTCTCAAAACAAGCATTGGAATTCATTTCGGTGAATCGTATCTTTCTGATGGAGTTTGTCACGGGCAAGGAGTAGAGGTGCTGAAGGAGCTCTTGGCGTCCATCCCTGCCTCCAGCATTTACATGACGAGGGATGTCTTTGTCAGGGTAAGGCTTCTCCTGCCGCTGAAGTTTGAAAGTATCGGGAAGAGAACGTCCTCGGCTTCAAACGACGAGAAAGAGGTGTTCTCCGTCGGATGGCAATCGGTTACGGAGAATCTGAAAGCTTCACTCAAGCGGCTGGATCAGGATGATCTTCAACGGGCAACGCGGCTTTCGTCGAAACTAGGGATCGATACTTCAAAAAAAGGGTCCCCGATCGTTTTGATTTTGTTTGCTTTGTTCCTCTTTGTCCTGCTGAAAGTCTTGAAATTCTTGTGAAGGAAATCGGGGGATGAAAAAAAATGCGCGGGCTATCGGGGATGCCGGCGAACGTGACGCAGTGTATTACTTGCAACGTCGGGGACTTGCCATCCTTGACCGGAATTTTACTTACCACCACGGTGAAATCGACGTCGTCGCAAAGGACGGCGACGAGCTTGTTTTTGTTGAGGTTAAAACACGCCGCAGCGCCCAGTTCGGCTTGCCGGAAGAATCGGTCACGTACGCAAAACAAGAACTGATCCGCCGGACTGCTGAAGGCTATGTCTTGGAGAGACATTTGGACAACGTCCCGTGCAGGTTCGATGTTGTCGCCATTAGAATAGAAAAGGGTATAAAGAAATTCATCCATTATAAGAACGCATTTTAGCCTTTGGGTTGTCCCCGGGTTCTTTACCATTCAATAATTCTGCCGACGTTATGAATGCTTTTCCGTTTTTGCTTGGCGCGTTGTGTGTCATGGCGATCATGTACCGGTACTACAGCGCGTTCATTGCTGCGAAGGTCATCGCGCTGAACGACAGCCGTGTGACTCCTGCGCACACCTTTACGGACGGAAGCAACTATCTCCCCACGAATAAATGGGTCCTCTTCGGACATCATTTCGCGGCAATTTCCGGCGCCGGCCCTCTGATCGGCCCGGTGCTCGCCGCACAATTCGGGTTCCTTCCCGGATTTTTGTGGCTGCTGATCGGAGTCGTCCTCGGGGGAGCCGTGCACGACTTTCTGATTCTCGGTCTCTCGATCCGCCGGAACGGGAAGTCGCTCGCAGAGATTGCCAGGCATGAAGTGAGCCCGTTGTCGGGAGCGATCGCATCCATTGCAATTCTTTTCATCGTCATCATTGCGCTGGCCGGGCTTGGGCTGGCAGTCGCGAACGCGCTTCACGACAGCTCGTGGGGAACGTTCACGATTGCGATGACGATCCCGCTGGCGTTGTTTGTCGGCCTCTATATGTACAGGATTCGCAAAGGAAGGATCGCGGAAGCGAGCGTCATCGGCGTCATCGGAGTGCTCATTTCTGTTTTTGTGGGAAGCTACATTCCCGGCTCCTGGCTTGAGCCGTACTTTACCTTTTCGCGGGCCGGCATCATCAATTTGATGGCGATCTACGGTTTCTTTGCTTCGATCCTTCCGGTGTGGCTGCTGCTTGCTCCGCGTGATTATCTAAGCTCGTACATGAAAATTGGAACGATCGCCGCGCTCGTCATCGGGGTGTTTATCGTCATGCCGGAACTGAAAATGCCGATGGTGACCGGTTTCATTCACGGCGGCGGGCCGATCATTCCGGGAAAGATCTTTCCGTTCGTGTTCGTGACGATCGCATGCGGAGCGATCTCCGGATTCCACGCGCTCGTCTCATCCGGGACGACGCCGAAGATGCTCGATAAAGAGACCGACGCGCCGATGATCGGGTACGGCGCCATGCTCATGGAAGGATTGGTCGGGATCATCGCCCTAGTGGCCGCGAGTTCGCTCTATCCCGGAGACTATTTCGCCATCAACGTCCCGGTTCAAAAATTCTCAACGCTGGGGATGTCGACCGTCAATCTCTCGGAACTCTCCCGTGAGGTCGGGGAAACAATTGCGGGGCGTCCGGGGGGCGCTGTATCGCTGGCCGTCGGTTTTGCGCAGATCTTCACGGCGCTCCCCGGGATGAAAAGTTTGATGTCATATTGGTACCATTTTGCGATCATGTTCGAGGCGCTGTTCATTCTCACCACGATCGACGCCGGAACACGCATCGGAAGATTCCTCGTCCAGGAATTCGTCGGAAAATTCTACAAGCCTTTTGAAAAAGCCGATTGGCTTCCCGGCACGCTGATCTCGACTGCGTTCATCGTCTGTTCTTGGGCGTATTTTATTCACACGGGGAACATCAGCAGCATCTGGCCGATGTTCGGCGTCGCAAACCAATTGCTGGCGAGCGTTGCCCTCTGCGTTGCCGCCACGGCGATCATTAATTCGGGAAAGCAGAGATATGTGTGGGTGGCGATGGTTCCGCTGGTGTTCGTTTCCGTTACGACATTCTCAGCCGGTTTCCTGAATATCACCGATAATTTTTTGCCGATGACAAGCAACCCGGCAACAATGTTCCAGGGATATCTTAATTCCGCGCTCACCGTCGTTATCATGGCCTGCGCGGCAATTATCCTCTTCGATTCCGGGAGGCGGTGGTACCGAATTCTTGTGAAGAAAGAATTCTTCACCCAGGGGCACGTGGTCTATGCTTCGAACGGAAAGAACGATCCCCCGGAATTCGGCTGT
Source organism: Bacteroidota bacterium (assembly GCA_035506275.1). Classification (NCBI taxonomy): domain Bacteria; kingdom Pseudomonadati; phylum Bacteroidota; species Bacteroidota bacterium. The sequence goes on along the minus strand of DATJPT010000008.1, from coordinate 494,032 downwards.
TGCTAGGTCATTCCGTCAACCGGACGGCGCTCTCATTCAAAAAACGCCTTCGACCAAATTGTAATCCTCAAAATTTTTTTGTATAATGATGAAGGAATCAAATGAACCTGACGCGCGCAATGCGGTCAGGTTTTTGTGTACCTAAAACAACTCTTCCGTCAATGCCAAAACGTACAGACATCAAATCGATTCTCATCATCGGCAGCGGTCCGATCGTCATCGGCCAGGCATGCGAGTTCGATTATTCGGGAACACAGGCGTGCAAGGTTCTTCGCGAAGAAGGATACCGCGTTATTCTGATCAACAGCAATCCGGCCACGATCATGACGGATCCGGACCTTGCGGATGCGACCTACGTCGAGCCGATCACCCCGGACTTTGTTGAAATGATCATCGAGAAAGAAAAGCCGGATGCGATCCTTCCGACGATGGGAGGGCAAACCGCTCTCAACACAGCGGTCGCCCTCGCCGAACGGGGGACCCTCGAGAAATACGGCGTCGAGCTGATCGGAGCGAAGCTCGATGCGATCAGGAAGGCGGAGGACCGCCAGCTGTTTCAGAAGACGATGCGCGCCGCCGGACTTCATATGCCCCGCGGCGGTTTTGTTTACAGCTATGAGGAAGCTCTGAAAATTGTCGATGGTATCGGTTTTCCCATCATTATCCGGCCCTCGTTCACTCTTGGCGGAACCGGCGGCGGTATCGCCTACAACATTGAAGAATTCCGCAGCATCGTTGAGCACGGCATCACGAACAGTCCGATCCACGAAGTCCTTATCGAAGAATCGGTCATCGGCTGGAAGGAATATGAACTCGAGGTAATGCGCGACACAAAGGACAATGTCGTCATCATCTGTTCGATCGAGAATCTGGACCCGATGGGGGTGCACACCGGCGATTCGATCACCGTTGCCCCTGCGCAGACGCTGACCGATAAAGAATATCAATTTATGCGCGACGCGGCGATCACGGTGATGCGTGCCATCGGCGTCGACACCGGGGGATCGAACGTTCAGTTCGCGATCAATCCGGCTGACGGCCGCATGTACATCATCGAGATGAACCCGCGCGTCTCGCGAAGCTCGGCGCTCGCTTCAAAGGCGACAGGGTTCCCGATCGCAAAAATAGCCGCCAAGCTTGCGGTCGGCTACACGCTCGACGAAATTCCAAACGACATCACGAAACTCACTCCCGCATCGTTTGAACCGACGATCGACTACACCGTCGTGAAGATCCCCCGGTGGGATTTTGAGAAGTTCAAAGGCGTCGACGAAACGCTCGGCGTGCAGATGAAATCGGTCGGCGAGGCGATGGCGTTCGGGCGTACGTTCAAAGAGGCGCTGCAGAAAGCCCTCCGCTCGCTCGAAACAGGAAGGGCTGGACTCGGAGCGGACGGAAAAGACCTCTTCGACCACCGAAAGCTTTCCGAAAAATCGAAGACCGAATGGGTCCGCAAGGTCAAAGACCAGCTGCGGAGGCCTAAACCGAGCAATATTTTCTTCATCAGGTATGCTTTCCAGCTTGGATTCACGATCGAAGAGATATTTTCGCTTACGAAGATCGACCCCTGGTTCCTGTTCAATATCAAGCAGATCGTCGATGCAGAGGACGAGCTGTGGTCGCTGGTATGGAAGCACGATGAGGATGTCAGATCTCATTCTGCCAGGAATAGATTTTCCTCTGTTACTGCCGAAGTTCTCTTAGAAGCGAAGCGGTACGGATTTTCCGACAAACAGCTCGCTCATCTCTGGAAGACGGACGAGGACGCCGTCAGAGATCTGCGGAAAAAGATGGGCGTGATCCCTGTCTTCAAAACGGTGGACACGTGCGCCGCAGAATTCGAAGCCCACACGCCGTATCACTATTCGACATACGAGAAGGAGAACGAGTCGGTCCGCTCGCCAAAAAAGAAAGTGATCATCCTCGGCGGCGGACCGAATAGAATCGGGCAGGGCATCGAGTTCGATTATTGCTGTGTTCACGGCGTCTATGCCCTTCGCGACGAAGGATATGAGACGATCATGATCAATTGCAACCCGGAGACGGTGTCCACCGATTACGATACGACCGACAAACTTTATTTTGAGCCGCTGACGGTCGAAGATGTGCTGAATATCTGCGAGTATGAGAAGCCGGAAGGGATCATTGTCAGCTTCGGCGGGCAAACACCGCTGAAGATCGCGAAAGAGCTCGAGTCGCATGGAGTGCGCATTCTCGGAACGTCGACGGAAGGCATCGACCTTGCCGAGGACAGGAAACGCTTCGGTGCGCTCCTCCGTCAGCATAAAATTTCCCATCCGAAGTACGGGACCGCATTTTCCATTCGGGACGCCGTCGTCGTTGCCGAAGAGATCGGGTTTCCTGTGCTTGTTCGTCCGTCGTACGTCCTTGGGGGCCGCGCGATGGAGATCTGCTACAACACCTCCTCGCTGAAGGAATACATGAAACGGGCTGTGGACGTTTCTCCCGAGCATCCGATCTTGATCGATAATTTCTTAGAGGACGCTTTTGAGTTCGACGTCGACGCGGTATGCGACGGGGATGACGTTCTGATCGGCGGCGTGATGGAGCATATTGAAGAAGCCGGAATTCACTCCGGCGACAGCGCGTGCGCGCTTCCGCCGTTCATGCTGAGCGCCGAGAAGACCGACGAGATCATTCAGATCACGAAGAAACTTGCTTTTGCCCTCCGCGTCGTCGGCCTGATCAACGTGCAGTTCGCGATGAAGGACAATGTTGTTTACGTGCTGGAAGTCAATCCTCGCGCGTCGCGCACGGTGCCGTTTGTCAGCAAAGCCACCGGGCTTCCGTTGGCGAAGGTTGCCGCAAAAGTGATGGCAGGGAAGAAGTTGAAGGAACTCGGCGTTTTAGGTTTCGATTTCAAAAAGGTCAAGCATATTTCGGTGAAGGAGGCCGTATTCCCCTTCTCCAAATTCCCGAAAGTCACGATGTTTCTCGGTCCCGAAATGCGCTCGACCGGGGAGGTCATGGGAATTTCTTCTTCGTTCGGAGCGTCTGTTGCCAAATCTCAGATCAGCGCAGGGAACGCGCTGCCTGAGCGAGGAACGGTCTTTGTCAGCGTCAACGAAAATGACAAAACTGAAGAGACGCTCGAGATCGTGAAGGATTATATTCAGCTCGGTTTCGATATCGTCTCTACTGAAGGGACTTCAAAATTTCTCACCTCTCACGGGATCGCCAACAAGCAGGTATTTAAGGTTCAGGAAGGGCGGCCGAACATCGTCGACCATATCAAGAACGGTGAAGTGGCGTTGGTCATCAATACCCCGCTCGGCGAAGAATCCCGTTTTGACGAGTACTCTATCGGATGGGCCGCGATCGAACACAAGGTTGCGTTCATCACAACGCTTTCGGCCGCGGCGACCGCGGTACGAGCAATCGAAGAAATCCGGCATGGAAAAATGTCGGTGAAGAGCCTGCAGGAATTCCACCGCGCGTGATTTCTTGGGGGGTGGCATCGCAATCCAAGCCTTCTTTTTCCCGCCAAACCGAAAATTGATGCCTTTTGGATACCCCGGACAACTGATCGCCTGGGTCACACCCCCGTTTCCGTCCCCTTGACACGAACTCTTCTATGTATTAAATTGATTAAGTTAATACATCTATTAAAACCTTTACTTTAAATGGACAATTTCTGGAAGGAAAAGCTTTCAAGGGGAAGGATTGTTCATCTTTTGCTGCTATCTTGTCTGCTCGGCCTCGGGTCGGTGCAGCCTCTCATTTCTCAAATCAATACTACCGGAGTCCAGGAATCCCAGGACTATGCGTTTGCGTTTGGGTTATACCAGGATAAGCTTTACCAACTCGCCTCAGACCAATTCCAAAAATTCATAGATCAGTATCCCGCCAGCACGAAACGTCCCGACGCGATCTTTCTCTATGCCGAATGCCGTTTTGCGATGGGAAACTATGACGAGGCGATCGCCGATTTGCAGGCGTTTATCCGAGAATTCCCGAGGCACAAGCTTCGTCCCGACGCCCTCTTCAGGATAGGCGAAGCCGATTTCAAACTCCATCATTTTGCGGAGGCGATCCCGGTCTATAAAGAGATCGTAGAAAACTACAGCGAGAATGACCTGGCTGGCGAGGCGGCGTATTGGGCAGGAGAGGCATATTTCAAGACTGACGACCTAGCGTCTGCGTCAAAGTACTATACCCTCAGCGCTGAAAAATATCCTTCAAACAGACTCTCGGATTACGCGCTCTACTCGCTTGGATGGACTGCAGAACGACAGAAGGAGTATCAAAAAGCGATAGGCTACTATCAAAAGCTCCTTGTGGAAAAGAAGCAGAGCGAACTTCTTTCCACCACTTCTGTTCGTATCGGTGATTGTTACAGCAAAAGCGGGCAATTCCAGAAGAGCATTGATTTTCTTACCGCGGCAAAACCTTCCATCACCGACTCAAGCGAGAAAGCGGGGGCGGATTATTGCGTTGCAGAGGATTATTATAATTTGCAGAATTATCCGAAAGCGCGGTCGCTGTATGAAGAATTCTGCAGGAATTATCCCTCCAACCAGCTTGTGCGCACTGTAACCTATTCGATCGGTTGGACCTACTTGAAGACGAACGAATTCTCGCAAGCGGCCAGGATTTTCGGCGATCTGGCAGCCGGCTCGGACGACATTGCCTATAATTCTCTTTTCCGCAAGGCCCAGGCCGTCCGTCTTTCGGGGGATACGAAGGGAGCTTTGGAGATCTATGACCGGGTCGTTGCGCAAAGGCCGAATGGCGAATATGCAGACAATGCATTGTATGAATCGGGAATGGTGTATTACGATCAAAAAAATTATGACGCAGCAATTCCGTTCTTCGTGCAAGTGACAAAGAAATATCCGTCGGGTGATGCCGCGGCTGATGCATACCGGATGCTCGGCGAATCCTATATCGCAAAGAAGAATTACGAGGATGCGGCGCAGGCATTCCGGTCGATCAGGTCGCTTTCTCCGGCGAATGATTCGGTAAAGGGAATCGCGTCCTTCCAGGAAGCCTGGTCGCTGTATAAAATGGGGAAATTTCCGGATGCTGCTGCTCAATTCGTTTTTTTCTTGAATGAGTACCCGCAGAACGTCAAGGCGCCCGAAGCCCTCTTTTGGACCGGGGAATCGGAGTTCCAGGCCGGCCAGTATGCGGAAGCGGAAAAGTACTATTCTCAGTATTTGAAGCAAGGATCAAACCAGCCGAAACTCCTTGATGCTCAGTATGGACTCGCCTGGAGCTATTACAAGGAAGGAAAATACAATGAGGCGGCAGAATCATTCCGCAAGGTACTGAACGCCGGGACGTCTTCACAATTTGTCTTTGATGCGCAGCTCCGGCTAGGCGACTCGTACTACTATATGAAAGAATACGTCAAAGCTGCCGAAGCGTACAGAGGAGCGATTCAATCGTTCCCGTCGCAAAGCGGGATCGACTATGCATATTATCAGCTTGCGCAATCTGACTACAAATCCGACAAACTTGACATCGGCGTGAAGGATTTCGAGAATCTGATCGCCCATTTCCCGAATTCCGACCTCGCCGATGATGCGGATTACGGCATCGGATGGATCTATTTTCAAACGAAAAAATACGACAAGGCGATCGCTGTCTTTCAGAACGTCGTCTCCCGATACCCGAAGAGCGAACTTGTTCCCAAGGCTTACTACAGTATCGGCGATTCATACTATAATCTGGAGAAATACGACGAGGCGATCCAGGCATACCAAAATGTTGTAGCAAAATTTCCCGGCTCGGCGTACGCGAGCGATGCGGTCAACGGCATCCAGTATTGCTACGTCCTTCTCGACAAACCGGGGGATGCGGCGCGGACCATCGATGAGTATGTGAAGAATAATCCGAACGCAAGATCTGCGGATGAACTCTTCTATAAGAAAGCGGACATCTATTTCAGCCAGAAGCAGTACGAGGACGCCGTCAAGGCCTACCAGGATTTGCTGCAGCGATTCCCAAAGAGCAAGCTTGCTCCGGACGCATATTATTGGACGGGAAAATGCTACGCCGCGCTGAACAACCGGCAAGAGGCGCTTCAATCATTCCAGTCGGTCGTGGAAAAATATCCGTCCAACAAGCTCGCAAGCGCAGCATTGTTCGAGCAGGGAGGAATATATGCCCAGCTCGGGAAGCCGGCGGATGCGCTGGCATCGTTCCAAAAAATTCTGGACCAGTATCCAAAGTCCGAAGACGCGGCCGAAGCCTCCTATCAGCAGGGCGTGGTGCTGAAATCTACCAATCAGACCGATGACGCCGTCAGAAAATTCCAGGCAACGATCGCGCAATATCCAAAAACGGCCGCAAGCGACAGGAGCAAGGTCGCCCTCGGCTGGATGAACGAATCGGTAGAGAATTATGCTCCGGCGCTTGAGTATTTTAAGTCTGTTGCGACGAACAGGACCGACGAGCTGGGGGCAGAGGCGCAGTATGCGGTGGGGGCCACCCAGCAGGCGTCGAAGAATTATTCCGAAGCCATCCTCTCGTTTCTTCGGGTGAAATATGTTTTTCCTTCGGCCGATGACTGGATCGTCAAATCGTATTTCAACCTCGGCGACTGTTACGAGAAAACAAATCAGAAAGAGAAGGCAAAGGACGCCTACAGTTTTGTCGTTAAACACGGCGGGGACCTTGCGGCCGAAGCCGAACAAAGACTTCGAAAACTGGAACAGCTCTGATGAATCTGCCTAGCCACAACAGCCTACTGGCTGTCGGCGTAATTGTTTTTGCTGTCTCGCTTTCAGCGCAGGAGAAAAAAGAACCCGCGCAGCGCGATGCAACGGTGCCGGATCAGAGCCAGGCGAACCTTCCCAAGATCGACCTTCCCGAATTTCTCATCACCGGACAGGAGACGATCGACCTTCCCGTCTCGTTGAAGTCGATGATCGAGGAAGACAAGGTCTACGTTGCAGGGTCGCCGACGCCCGGTGCGAAGGATGCGGGGATTGGAAGCGGTACGAAAGTGCAGAAGGATCTCGGCGGGGTGGCAAACGAGATGAGCGGAAGAGTGCAGGGGGGCATCGGAAATTACACGTCGCCGTTCCTCGACGGATGGTTTGGGAAAAATTATGACGCAGGGGGGGTTCTCTTTCATGCAAACTACGCTTCGACCAGCGGCCAGGTGACCAACGCGGATTGGCAAAAGACTGGTATAGGAATTCAGGGAGACTACCTCTCACCGAAGACATTCGGAATTTTAGCGGGAAGCAGGTTGAACGGCGGTTTGGATTTTTCCGGCCAAACCTACAGGGCCTACGGCTCTTCGACCCCGTCTCAGCAAAGGACTCTCGACAACGTCAATGTTAATCTGGGGCTTTCTTCGCGGACCACGGATACCGATCTTCTCAGCAATCCGCTCGATTATTCGGCCCGTATCTCGTGGAGCGGGACCTCGCTGGACGACTCGACAGCTTCTTCGCAGAACGATTTTGGCTTACTCGTGTCCGGATCGACAAAAGAAAACGATATCCAGTTCCGCGGGTCGATGGAATATATCGTTTCCGGTGTCTCGATGCAGCTTCCGCCGAATACCGGCACGCACGCGCCGGAGTGGTTCGACCTCCGCCTTTCCGGGGAAAAGTTCTTTCTCCCGGACCTTGAAGCTCTCGTGAGCGTCCAGCAATTCATTTACAGAGGAAATGTTTCGACCTCCAGCGGCAGGTTTTTCCCGGGGGCCGAGCTTCGGTATTTCGCGAGCGATGCAGCCACGGTTTACTTTTCCGTCGCGCCGACCGTCGAAAGAAACACTCTTGGCTCGCTCGTTAATGCCGATAACTATATCCAAAATCGGCTTGAACTCAGGCCGAACGAAATTCCATTTGCGCTTACGCTGGGCACGCAATACGCCTTCAGCGACAGACTCTACTGGAGCGGTTCCTTCTCCTATTATTCCGAGCGGAATTTTCCCTTCTTTGTTGAATTAAATAGTGCAAAAGTCTGGGATGTTATGTATCTTCCGGATGTCTCCGTTGCCCGCTTTGACCTGGAAGGCTCGTATGCTTTCAATCAGTCAAATTCGGCGACGCTCTCGGGATCGCTGAATTCGACGCAGGCCGAGGATTCAGCAAACGCAGTGCCGAACATTCCGTTGCTTACGTTGAGCGGCATCTACCGGCATTCGTTCAGCAACGGCATCGTGGTAGAACTGTTCGCGGAATATTTCTCGCAGCGGTGGAAAGATTTCTCGCACACCCATGCCAACGCGGGGTACGTGAATGTCGGCGGCAAAGCCGAGTATCAACTCTTTGAGAATTTTCGCGCCCTGCTGCAGGTGGACAATCTTTTGGACCGGCAGTACTATACCTGGGATGGATATGTCGAGCGTCCATTGTTTGCTTCTCTGGGGGTGTCATTCGCATGGTGATCAGAAAAATATTCTTATTTATCACATAGGAAGGAGGAAGTAGAACATGCCAAACCTAAATCTTAAAGCTGGTGCTCCCGCTCCGATGCCGGGAGTGAGACCGGCCGGCAAGCCCGGGGATGGATCCGGCGGCGGAAAAATTGCCGGGATGCCGTCAGCAGTGTTCATCATTCTCGTGGTGGTCATCGTTCTCGGGGGCGGGTACTTTGCCCTGAACAAAGCCGGCATCATCGGCAAGAAAAAAGCTGCGCCGGTCGTTGTCACTCCTCCGCCTGCAACGGCTGAAGACACCGCGGCTGCGATCACATCGGCGCCGCCGGAGAATGAAGGGTTGGTAGAGTTCAAAGAGAAACCGGGAACGGCTGGAGAAAAGAAGGAGCCGGCAAAACCGGGCGTGAAGCCGGCGGCAATGAGCGCCCCGTCGACGGCAAATTCTACGGTTTCCTCGAGCATGATGCCGAAAATTTCGATGTCGGCAAGCGGCCGGTACAGCGTTCAAGTCTCTTCATGGTCCAGCGAACAGAAGGCAAGAATTGAAGCGGATGTCATGACGCGGGCCGGGTTCCCTGCCTTTGTGGAAAAGGCAAACATCGGCGGCGGAGAGAAACGGTTCCGTGTCTACGTCGGACGATTCGATACTGATAGAGCGGCCCGCGGTTCCGCCGAAAAAATGGCGCACATGCTTGAAGGCGGCTATTGGGTTGTTCGTTTGAGCAAATAAATCCAGACTGCGTAAAGGAGCATAGATGAATCTACTTGAGCTTTTTTTGAAGGGCGGGATTGTGATGTGGCCGATCTTCTTGTGTTCTCTTCTCGCGGTGGCGATCATCTTCGAACGGTTCTTCGTCCTAAGCCGGGCGAAGTTCGATGCGAAGCCCCTGATGCTGAAGCTGCGCAGCGCCTTGTCTCGGAACGATATCGTCGGCGCCCTCAATGCCTGTTCACAAAGTAATGCGACCGTTCCGACGGTCCTGCGCAAAGGGGTTGCCAGTATCGAGAGCGGCCCCGAAGCGGTACGGTCGACGATCGAATCCGCGGGGAAGGAAGAAGTGAACCGTCTCGAGAATCATCTCGGAATTCTTGCGAACATCGCCGGCATCGGGCCGATGCTCGGGTTCCTTGGGACGGTGGTGGGAATGATCAATGCTTTTCGGACGATCGAGATGCTCGGGGGGAACGTGAACTCCGGAAACCTCGCCGGAGGAATATGGGAAGCGATGCTCTCCAGCGCGTTCGGTCTGGTCGTCGGCATTCCTGCGCTCGGGTTCTATAATTATTTTGTGGGGAGAGTGAGTCAGATCACGTTCTCTCTCGAAGCCGCAACTGATGAATTTCTCGGCTATATGAAGCCGAATGCGCACCCCGCAGCCGAACCGGCTCCCCACGCCGGCGGCAAGGATCAGCGTGCGAAGAGAGTGTTCTCCGAAGAGGACGAGTTCTTCGAGCCGAAAGATTAACGATCGGAGATGCAATGAAATTCCCCGCGCGAAATAAATTTAATCCGGCCTTCAATTATGCATCGTTCGCCGATATGGTGATGCAGTGGCTCATCTTTTTTCTCCTTTCATGGTCTTTCGTCGTCAACCCCGGCATTAAAGTACAACTGCCGAAGATGCAGACGGGGGAAGTACAGTCCGACCGTCAATCGGTCGTGACGTTGACAAGCACGGGAAGGATCTTTTTGGGGAATGAGGAGGTCACAAGAACGACGCTGGCGCAAAAACTTATCCCCATCATCGACCGTGACCGCGACCATGTGATCGTCGTGCGGGCCGACCAGTCAGTATCCCTGCAGAGTGCCGTCGATTTGATCGACATTGCCAAAGGAGTCGGCGCGCAGCGGTTCATGATCGCAACAGAATCGCCGACGCAGGCAGGACAATAAGAAGCCTCCCATGTCACGCGAAACTACACTGGGCTGGACCGGTTCCATTCTCTTCCACATTGCCGCGGGATGTTTGCTGTTTGTTGTCCGACCGGCGCAGCCCGATCAACAACAGCAGGAATTTGTGGAGTTCTCTTTTGGAGGAGGATCTGCCTCTTCCTTTGGACCGATGCCCAAAGGCGACGTGCTTCCCGAAGGAGCCGCTCCTCCTCCGGCTGGACAGACCGGCGTTCCCGCATCGGGGGTCGGCGTGGATCTTCCCACCCAGCAGCATGCCCTTCCGTCCGATGAAGTCGTCAGCGAGCGGCCGACCAAGAAAATAGAAGAGAATGACAATCCGGTAGCGATGCCCGGAGAACGAAAAGGCATGGCGGATGTTCAGAGGGAGGCCCCGTCTGCCTCGACGCCGGGGTTTCCGGGGGGAGAAAAAGATGCGACGGGAAAACCGGGAGTCCCGAACGGATCAGACGTGGCGCCGCCCTTTAATGCCGGAGGAGGCGGTGGCACGATCGGGGATAATATCTCCTATAATGTCCAGTGGGCGGGGGGAAAAGTGCGGAACCTTCTCTCGGGGGACCTGCCGAAATATCCGCAAGGCGTGAACGTCGAAGCGCAAATTCGGCTGCGCGTGGTCGTTCAGCCGCGGGGAACCGTCAAGTCGATTCAACCGCTCCGAAAAGGGGATACGCGATTGGAAGATGCAGCCATCAAAGAGGTCAAGCTGTGGAGATTTCAGGCCCTGCAAAGCTCTCAGCCGGCGCTCGACCAGCAATGCACCATCACCTTCAACTTCAAGATGAAGTAGCGCCTTTCTTTTTCATCCCCCTGAGATACAAATAGTAAAATATCGCCTCACCCGCCGTCAACAGGGCGAGAGAAAGAGCGTCCCGGTTGCAGTACAGCCCGAATCCTCTTTCGCTGATAATAAATTTCAATATGAACGTGCTGATGCTCCATCCGACTGAAAAAATAATTCCCATGAAGGCCACCGCCAGGGCGCCGGCTCCAATGCCTTCCTCCTGGTACTGCTGTGTGAAAGCGTACACTGCCGCAATGGTGTGAACGTAGAACACAAACAACGGGATCATAGTTGTTTACCGCATCGATGGTTCATTGAGCCTCAATAAGCATCCTTCCCGAAGATCACCGCACGGATCGTCTTTAAGATGATTTTCATGTCGAATACGAGAGACCAATTTTCGACGTAATAGATGTCGTACTTGGTCCGCTCTTCGATGGGGGCATCGCCGCGGAGTCCGTTGACCTGCGCCCATCCCGTCATTCCGGTTTTTACACGATGACGTTCAAGATAGCGCGGAATTTTCTCTTTGAACTGTTCAACGAAAAACGGCCGCTCCGGTCTCGGACCCACGATGCTCATGTGTCCGGTGAGCACATTCCATAATTGCGGAAGCTCGTCCAGGCTCGTCCGGCGGAGAATTCTTCCGATCGATGTCGCACGGGCATCTCCCTTCTTGGCACGCACCGGACCGGTCGATTCCTCCGCGTCCGTCCGCATGGTCCTGAACTTAATGACGCTGAAGGGTTTGCCGTCTAGGCTGATTCTTTCCTGGTTGAAAAAGATCGGACCGCGGGAGGTCGCTTTGATGATCACAGCAAGAATGATCGTGACCGGGAGAGTCAGCAGAAGAACGACGGTCGAGAAAACGACGTCGAAGGCGCGCTTGCTGATGCGGTTCCAGGTTGAGAGCGGTATTTCCTTGATCTTGAGAAACGGGATCCCCTCGATATCCTGAATGCGGACGCGGCTGGTCATCATATCGAGCATGTCGGGGACCATCATCAGTTCAACGTTCACCCCTTCAGCATCACGGATCATTTCCAGGAGCTGCGGATGGTCGGAGTACGGCAGCGCGATCAATGCGGCTTGAAGACGGTACGTGGTGACACCTGCGGGAAGTTCTTTGAGCGAGCCGAGATACGTTGCGCGGGAAAGATTCAGAGAAGCGTGAGCCGGAGTTTCGGCATAATAGCCGACCACTTCGTATCCGAGAGAATGATGGGAAGAAAGAAGCGAAAAAATGCCGTCGGCGGTAGTGTTTGAGCCGACAATGGCGACGGTCTTCAATTCTTTCCCTTGCCGGTAGAGAAACTTCTCGAACTCCATGATCAAAAATCGGCCGATGGTGATCGTTGCGATGGAGGTCGCCCACAAGAGAATGAAGACGCCGCGCGAATACGAGAATCCTCGATAGAAGAACGTGGCGCTCATGATGATGAGCAGGCCGATGGTCACCACCCGGACGATCGCAAAGAACTCGTCGCTCAGATGCGAATTGCGGCGCGCGCCGTACAGCTTGCGCGATTGGAAAACAGCCAGCCATATCGGGATGAAGATCAGCGAGCTGCCAACGTACGTCGACAGCGGCGGAATGCCGAGCGTGACTTCGAAGGTTGACGTCAGCGGAGAAAAAAAACGGAGCCAGTACGAGGCCAGAAATGCCGCTTCAATGGCGGCGGCGTCCGAGACAACGGCAAGGAGCGGGATCAGGAAATCGTTACGGCGCTGCTTCGGCATTCGTGCGTGATGTGGCTGATGTTGGTTGGACAAATATATCGAAAATCGGAGAGGGTTTCAATACGGGTTGAAGGGGAAAAATCTAACGACGTGTGAGCGCTGGTTCGGGAAACAGCATCACTTTTACATCCAGCCATTCTTTCTGTACCACTCCACCGTTTCCTGTATGCCATCGACGAGCGTTACGGACGGGTTGTATCCGAGTTCGCGTTTGGCCTTGGACGAATCGAATGTCCAAGAGTCCTGCACCATGTCGCGCCCTTTTTCGAAATTCAGGACGGACGGCTTGTCGCTGAACGAGGACAAGAGGCCGGCGACCGCGGCGACGGCATAGACCAGCGGTTCGGGGAGCCTCACCCTGAAAACATTTCTGCCGATCACTTTCTTCGTCGTCTCTCCGATCTCGCTCCAGGTGTACGGGCGTTCGCTTCCAAGAAAATATGCCTGGCCGGTGGAAAGGCCGGTTTCCCCCGCAAGAATAATTCCGGTCACGAGGTCGGTGGAGTGCACGAGGCTGACAAGCTTATCTTTGAAACCGACAAGCGGCTCAAGCCCTTTGTTCATCGTATTAAAATAATCGAACGTTGCAGGATCGCGCGGACCGTACACGGCCGTCGGACGAACGATCGTTATCGGCAGGGAATCCTTGAACTTCAATACTTCCAGTTCCGCTTCCATCTTGCTTTTGCCGTACGTCGTGATCGGATGGTAGGGGGTCGTCTCGTTCACCATGGATGAGGCGTTCGCCGGACCGACTGCCGCACCGCTGCTGACAAAAACGAATTTTTTCAGCCTCGGGTTGACATGCGCCGTGCATTCGACAACGTTCCTGGTCCCGTCCCTGTTCTGCCTGTAGAAACCTTCTTTGTTCCTCGACCCGACGACCCCGGCGACATGGTAGACGAAATCGGCCCCGGAAATTCCCTTCGCGAGAACTTCCGTTGAAAAAAGGTCGCCGACAAAAAACTCGACCGGGAGCTTTTCGAGATATCCCTTCTTTTTATCGTTGCGGATGAGGCAGCGGACCATGTATCCTTTGGCGAGCAACCGTTCAACAAGATGGCTGCCGATAAAACCTGTGCCGCCGGTAACGAAGGCGATCGGTGAACTCATGACGTTCTTTCGGTTGACTTTTTTTTGACGATAGAGTATATTGAAAACACTTTTAATAATCAACGTAACTTATTAAAGGTAGATTGCGGGGTTGCGTATGAGAGATTTTGCGGTGATGGGAAAATACTTTCACAAGGAGACATCTTGGATCTATTTGATAAATGTTCGAATTTCACTCTTGCTGATGAGGTTAAACAAAAAGGTTACTACCCGTATTTTCGCCCGATACAGGCAAACGAAGGACCAGTCGTTCAGATGGAAGGACGGCAGGTCATTATGGCAGGCTCCAACAATTATCTCGGCCTGACCGCACATCCAAAAGTAAAAGAGGCGGCGGCGAAAGCCGTCGCTAAATACGGTACCGGATGCTCGGGATCGCGTTACCTGACCGGCACTCTTGATCTTCATGTCGAGCTGGAAGGCCGCCTGGCAAAGTTTCTCGGGAGCGAAGAATGCCTTCTCTTCAGCACGGGGTTTCAAACCGCTCAAGGAATCATCCCGACGCTTGTGCAGCGGGGCGAATACGTCGTCTCGGACAAGGACAATCATGCCTGCATCGTTGCCGGCAACTTGATCGCTGCCGGAATGACTTCGGACGTCGTTCGGTACAAGCACAACGACATGAAACACCTGGAGCTGGTCCTTTCCAAGCTTCCTCTGGATGCCGGAAAGCTGATCGTTTCGGACGGTGTGTTCAGCACGTCTGGAGAGATCGTCAACCTTCCCGCGCTCGTTGATGCGGCAAGAAAATACAACGCCCGGATTTTGATCGACGACGCTCACGCGACCGGGGTGATCGGCAAAGGAGGGCGCGGCACGGCGAGCCATTTCAATCTCGAGGCCGAGGTGGACCTGACGATGGGAACCTTCAGCAAGACGTTTGCATCGCTCGGCGGCTTTGTCTGCGGAAAACGTTCGGTCATCAATTACATGAAGCACTTTGCCCCGGCGCTGATCTTCAGCGCAAGCCCGACACCGGCTTCCGTTGCCGCCGCGCTTGCCGCGCTGAATATTCTGGAAGCAGAACCGGAGCGGATCACGAAACTGAACCGCAATGCGTCAAAGATGCGGAATGGATTCAAGTCGATGGGCTTCAGGATTATCGATGGACATGAATCGGCGATCGTTCCCGTCATCATCGGCGAAACCGACAAGACGCTGGTCTTCTGGCGGTACTTATACGATGCGGGAGTCTTTGTGAACGCTTTTGTTCGCCCCGGCGTCCCGCCCGGACTGGAAATGCTGAGAACAAGCTATATGGCAACGCATGAAGATAAGCATCTCGATAAGATCCTGGAAATTTTCGGCACCATCGGGAAAAAGCTCGGCGTGATAAACTAACGATCCTTTTTCACTCTCCACGAAGAAGCCGCGCCGGGTCAAGACCTATGCGTGGCTTTTTATTTTCATAGCACAGGAGTTCCTCAATGGAGAATATTTCAATCGTACCTGTCCGCTCAAAAAAAGATGAGAAGAAATTCATTCGTTTCTTATGGGATATCTATCGGAATGACCCGCAATGGGTTCCGCCGCTGATGATGGACAGGGAAAAGCTGATCGACAGAAAGAAAAATCCATTCTATGCGCATTCGGACATGGAGCTTTTTCTCGCGGAGCGCGGCGGCAAGATCGTCGGGCGAATCGGCGCGATCGTAAATCATCATCACAACAAAGAACATCAAGACAAGGTCGGCTTCTTCGGATTCTTCGAATCGATCAACGACCAGTCCGTCGCCAATGCCCTTTTCGACGCCGCCAAGAACTATTTGCAGTCAAAGGGTATGACGGCAATGCGCGGGCCGGCGAACCCGTCCGTGAATGACGAGTACGGTTTGCTTGTCGACGGCTTTGACCGTCCTCCCGTCGTTCTGATGACGTATAACCCGCCCTACTACGGATCGCTGTTCGAGACGTACGGTCTTAAGAAGCTAAAAAATCTATTTGCATACCTGCTCGATCAGAACACGGTTTACTCGGAACGTTTCGTCCGATTCAACGACCTCGTCAAGCAGCGTGAAGGGCTGACGTTCCGGTCGATCGACATGAAGCATTTTAAGGAAGAAGTCGACCGGATCAAGGTCGTCTACAACAAAGCGTGGTCTAAAAATTGGGGAGCGGTGCCGATGACGGACGCCGAATTCGACGCCCTTGCCGCCGACCTGAAACCGGTCGTCGTTCCGGAATTGATCATCATGGCGGAGGCAAAGGGGGTGCCGATCGGTTTTGCGCTTTCTCTTCCCGACATCAACGTTCCGCTGAAATTCAATAAGAACGGAGGCCTGCTGTCGGGTTTGTACCATTTGTACACCAAAAAGAAACTCATCGACCTCGTGCGTATCATTGTGCTTGGGGTTGTGCCCGAGCACCAGCGAACCGGAGCGGCGGGGGTATTGTTCTATGAGACCGCCGTGCGTGCGAAAAAGCTTGGTTATCGCTATGGCGAGGCGAGCTGGGTCCTCGAAGACAATGTCATGATGAACCGCGCCGCCGAAATGATGAACGGAAAAAAGTACAAGACGTACAGAATTTATGAGATGGAAGTATAGGAACAATTATGAATTATGAATTATGGATTAGGAATTGAAGCAGGAACAAAGAAACTCAACAGAAGGTTACGACTATGGCAGTGAAAAAAGTTGATAAAATATGGATGAACGGAAAGCTCGTCAATTGGGACGACGCTAAAATTCACGTAATGTCTCACGTCGTTCACTACGGCAGCAGCTGGTTTGAAGGGATTCGCTGTTACGAGACAAAAAAAGGTTCGGCGATCTTCCGCCTTGATAAGCACATCGATCGGCTGTTCGATTCCGCCAGAATTTACCGGGCAGAAATTCCCTACTCGAAAAAGGAGATCGAAGTTGCGATCAAGGAAACGATCAAAGCGAACAAATTGAAAGCCTGCTACATTCGTCCGGTCGTGTACCGGGGATACGGCGACGTCGGCGTGAGCCCGGTCGGATGTCCCGTGGATGTCAGCATTGTGGTATGGGAGTGGGGTAAATATCTCGGCGCCGACGCGCTTGAGAAAGGCATCGACGTGCGCGTGGCGTCGTGGGCGCGTCCCGCCCCAAACACGCTTCCGACGATGGCAAAGACCGGGGCGAATTACATGAACTCCCAGCTGATCAAGCTCGAGGCGCTTGCCGACGGCTATGCGGAAGGAATCGCCCTCGACACTCATGGACAGATCAGCGAGGGGAGCGGGGAGAATATTTTTGTCGTCCGGGACGGCAGCATCGTTACTCCTCCGCTCATCGACGCGCTGCTTCCCGGCGTGACGCGTTCTTCAGTGATCGCCCTTGCAAAGGACGCGGGCATTCCGGTGACGGAAGCGCATATTCCGCGTGAGATGCTGTATATCGCCGACGAGATCTTTTTCACGGGAACCGCAGCCGAGATCACCCCGATCAGAACGGTCGACCGGATGAAGGTGGGGGAAGGAAAGCCTGGGCCGGTGACCCGCGAACTCCAAAAGCGTTTCATGAGCGTGGTTGAGGCGGGCAAAGATCCCCATGGATGGTTATACTTCATTAAATAGAAACGTGCTCTCTCTTCATCTCCCGCATCGGACCTGTTGAAGAGAGAGCCTTTTAGCAGTACCATTGTGTACGATCGCTCCCTGACCCTCATCGTCCCGCTCGGACAAAGGAAGGCTTGCCGTGGCAATAGAACGGTTTCGAAGAATCATCCAGAAATCAGAGAATTTAGAATGGAAGAATGTCTTCCGGATCAAACGGAAACCGACCTCCATTGAAGAGATGCTCATGAAGATCCCGACGTTTGAAAACTTGAAGCCGTCGGAGCTTCGCCTTGTTGCGGGCATTGTCCACCGGCGGCAGTACGTTGCCGGCGAATATGTTTGTTTTCAGAACGACCCGGGACTGGGAATGTACGTGGTCGAACAAGGAGAAGTTTCTGTCATTCTTCTCGGAACGAACGGCGCCAAAAAAGAACTTGCCGTGCTGAAGGACGGGGACTTCTTCGGAGAATTGTCGCTCCTCGATGAATCCCCGCGTTCCGCTTCTGTCATTGCGCTGACCGACACAAATTTGATAGGATTTTTCCGCCAGGACTTGTTTGAGATCATGGAAAAGACGCCGGGGACCGGCTTGAAAATTGTCCTGAAAGTTGCAGGGATGATCGGAGAGCGGCTGCGGCACGCCAATCAGGAAATCTCTACGCTGCGTGGAGAACTTGACGCAGTGAAATCCTCATAACGATCCGGAGGCCGACATGAAAAAGAAAATTGCGCGCAAGAAAAATGTTCAGCCGAAAAGAACGCCGGCCCGCACGAAGAAACCGGCATCGCCCCCTTCGCCCATTGAGCTCCGTAAGATCCTCGTTCCGATCGACTTTTCCGATTATTCAAAAAAGGCGCTTCATTATGCCATCCCGTTCGCGCGCCAGTTCAAGGCGACGATCTATCTGTTGTATGTCGTAGAGCCGACGATCTATCCTGCAGATTTCAGTTTCGGCCAGATCGGAATGCCGAACGTCGAGAACGAACTGCGGACAAAAGGGGAGCAAGAACTTCACGAACTGATCACCCATGAGATCAAGGGCGCTGTTCCCGCCGAAGCATTCGTCAAGGTCGGGCTGCCGTTCGTCGAAGTGGTGTCGTTTGCGAAAGACGAAAAGGTCGAGCTCATCATTGTCGCGACGCACGGACACACGGGCGTTGAGCATGTCCTGTTCGGAAGCACGGCGGAAAAAATCGTCCGCAAGGCCCCGTGTCCGGTGCTCGTCGTTCGGTCGGATGAACGCGATTTTGTGGACGAGCGAGTATGACGTTCGCGGGGGGAATTTTTAGAAACGACTGAGGATTTTTTGTCTCCGACCCGCAGAGATTTCATGAAAACGTCGGCGATTGCCGCCGGAACATCGCTCCTCGCCGGCCGCTCTCCCGATGCGCTCGCGGCGGCGTATCTCAGCGGGACCGCATCGGCCCGACTCTCGCTGTCCTTCACGCCGTATACCCTCGAACTGAAGCACGTTTTCACTCTCTCATCCAACTCCCGATCGACAACCCCCATTGTCTTGACGCAAATTCAATTCGGCAACTTCACCGGATACGGAGAAGCGTCGATGCCACCGTACCTCGGGGAATCGCACGCAAGCGCAACTTCCTTTCTCTCGAAGATCGATCTCGGCAAATACGAGAATCCATTTGAGCTCGAAACGATATTGACCGGCGTCGATGCGATCGCTCTCGGAAACCCGGCCGCGAAAGCCTCGGTGGATATTGCGCTCCATGACCTCGTCGGGAAGATCATGAATCAGCCGTGGTACAATATCTGGGGTTTTCCGAAGGAGAAGACGCCGAATACGTCGTTTACGATCGGCATCGATTCGCCGGACGTTGTCCGTCAAAAAGTGAAGGAGGCGGAAGAGTTCAAGATCCTCAAAGTGAAACTCGGACGCGACTCCGACAAAGAAATGATCGAGACGATACGTTCCGTGACCGACAAGCCGCTCTGTGTCGACGTCAACGAAGGATGGAAGGACAAGCAGTTTGCTCTTGATATGGTCCATTGGCTCAACGAAAAGGGAGTGGTGTTTGTCGAGCAACCGATGCCGCGGGACTGGTTTGATGAACACGCGTGGCTGACGGAGCGGAGTCCGCTGCCGATCATGGGGGACGAAGCCGTTCAACGGCTGGAAAATGTACAAAGGGCACACGGCGCGTATTCAGGCATCAACGTCAAATTGATGAAGTCGACGGGGATGCGGGAAGCTCACAAGATGATCCTCCTCGCGCGTTCGCTCGGAATGAAATTGATGATCGGCTGCATGACGGAAACGTCGTGTGCGGTTTCGGCGGCTTCGCATCTTTCACCGATGGCCGACTGGGCAGACTTGGATGGAGCGCTCCTCATCCGAAACGATGTATTCGACGGAATGAAAGTTGTGAACGGAAAAGTGACCCTTAACGACAGGCCCGGGATCGGGGTCACGAAGATTTAAGCGATTATCCAAAGATCGTAGAGGAGTCGGCCGGCGATCTTTGTATTTTTCGCAGGCAAAGTTCATAAATCTCCTTGCAATTCCAGCGATTCTTTGCTACATTTTACCTGTTAAGTTCGTCCATGCACTTGGGATGGCGTTGGTCGCAGCTCAATTCCACCGTTCACGAAGTGAGACATTCGGATCAAGACGCGGGAATTCGCGTGATCAAGACAGAAGCTTGGCAGCGGGGCTCCTCGCCCCACCCCGCAATGAAGCTGCGGGATTTCGCTGGGAGCAGAGTATAGAAACTGAAACGCGCTCGTAGCTCAACTGGATAGAGCGTCAGCCTCCGAAGCTGAAGGTTTCGGGTTCGACTCCCGACGAGCGTACTAGCAACTCAATCACTACAACCTACGTTAAGCATATGCTCCGCGCTCAGAAGAAAATTTCCAAGAAAGTCATCAAGGAAGATACGCTCGTCACGACGTATTTCAAGGCACAGGTCTGGTACGACGAAAACCGCAGAAGGGTCTCGACGGTGGCCGGCGTTGTCGCCGTGATCGCGGTCGCGCTCTGGTTCTATTCGAATAATGTTCGCGCAAACAACGACCGGGCGACCACCGACCTTGCCAAAGTGTATTCGTTCTACGACAACGGACAGTACCAGATCGCCATCAACGGAATACCGGAGCGAAACATCAACGGGCTGCAGTCGATCGTGGATAATTATGGGAGCACGAAATCCGGGAATCTCGCAAAATTCTATCTCGCCAACGCGTACTACAATACGCAGAACTATGATAAAGCCCTCGACTACTTCAGCGATTTCAGCGGAAGCGGAAACTCCCTCGTCGATAATTCGGCCATAGCCGGCATCGGTGCATGTTACGAAGCGAAGGGGAATTTCAAAAAGGCGGCGGAAAATTACGAAAAAGCTGCTTTGAAGAACACCGACGACCCCAATGCCGCGGATAACCTGGTGAACGCTGCGCGTAATTTTGGAAGGTCGGGCGATAAAGACCGTGCAGTCGAACTGTTAAAGAAGGTCAAGAAGGATTACCCGACATCAACGGCGGCGCGGGAAGTCGAACGGTATATCGCTGAGATAAGTGCGTGACACTGTACGCGGAACTTGATACAATGAGAATAGGTTTTTATATTCGGGCTGCCCGTTGACGTTGTTCAACTTGACTATACCTCCGAGAGTGGTTGCCTCTTATGTTGACTGACTTTGGAAGAATCCTGATCTTTCTCCTTATCGGAGCCGTTTTTACTGCAGGCGGTTTCGTCGGGGCGTGGCTTCTTCGCCCCCGCCGCCCGTATCCGGGAAAACTTTCGACGTATGAATGCGGGGAAGAGCCGATCGGCAACTCATGGGTGAAATTCAACATCCGCTTTTATGTCGTCGCGCTTATCTTTCTTGTCTTCGATGTCGAGGTTGTTTTCCTTTTTCCGTGGGCGCTCGTCTTTAAGAGCTTCGGCATGTTTGCTTTCATCGAGATGGTCGTTTTTCTTGCCATCCTCATCGTCGGATATGCGTACGTGTGGGTGAAGGGGGATCTCGATTGGGACAAGCCGGAGCCGAAAGTTTCGAGGTACGTCAAAGGAGTCGGCGTCGTCTCTGATGACGCTCCCGAAATGAACGAACATGCAGCAGCGTAGGATACCGTGATGGGACTTCTCGATAAACAATTCGACAACAGCAACATCGTCATCACTTCGCTCGACAATCTGTTGAACTGGGCCCGGTTGTCGTCGCTCTGGCAAATGCAATTCGGTCTTGCGTGCTGCGCCATCGAGATGATGGCTGCCTCCGCTTCGAATTTTGATATGATGCGCTTCGGCGTCATCCCGCGCGCGACGCCCCGTCAGTGCGACGTGATGATCGTTTCGGGAACGGTTACGTTGAAGATGGCGTCGAGGATCAAGAGATTATACGACCAGATGTCGGAGCCGCGGTACGTGATCTCGATGGGGAGCTGCTCGAACTGCGGCGGACCCTACTGGGAGCATGGATACCACGTGCTGAAAGGCGTTGACCGCGTTATCCCGGTGGACGTCTACGTGCCGGGGTGCCCGCCGCGTCCCGAGGCGCTGATCGAAGGATTGATGAAGCTCCAGGAAAAAGTACGAAACGAAAGCCTTGCGAAGAAAAAAATTGCTTGACGTGAAGGATGATTGTTTAGGCGTATGACTCCCCAGGAAATCGCAGAAAGACTCTCAGCAAAATTTTCCGGATTACCGGATGCAGGCATCGAAGCAAAGCTCGACAACCCCGTTGACCCCGCCATAAGAGTTTCTCCCGATCACATACTTGAAATAGCCAAGTTTCTCCGCGACGACGAGGAGTGCTTGTTCGACTTCCTCTCATGCCTTTCCGGCGTCGATCTTAAGGGAAAACTTTCCGTGGTCTATCAACTATTCTCGATGGCGAAACGGCATAAGATCACTCTCAAAGTCGAGGTCGCCGTCGATGCGCCGAATGTTCAATCGGTTGAATCGATCTGGAAAACTGCGAATTGGCATGAACGCGAAGCGTTCGACCTGTACGGCATCAATTTTACCGGCCACCCGGATTTGCGGCGTATCCTTCTACCGTACGACTGGGAGGGGCATCCGCTGCGGAAGGATTATCAGGTGCCCGAATACTATAATGGGATGAAGGTCCCGTATTAACCGTCGTGAGCATGGCAGAAATTATTACAGCTTCTCCAAGGACATCAAGCGGAAAACCTCTTCGCACTGAAGAGATGATCATCAACATGGGTCCCCAGCATCCGTCGACGCACGGCGTGCTGCGGCTCGAGCTTGTTGTTGACGGCGAGATCGTTGTCGATGTTATCCCTCACATTGGTTACTTGCACCGTTGCTTCGAGAAGCACTGCGAGCACATGACGAATTACCAGCAGGTCATTCCGTACGTCGACCGAATGGATTATGTCTGCTCGATGAACAACGAATTTGCATTCGTCGTCGCTGCAGAGCGTTTGCTCAAGATCCAGGTGCCTGAACGCGTTGAATATATCCGCGTGATCATGGCCGAGCTGCAGCGGATCGCGAGCCACTTGATCGCGGTGGGTACCTACGGCATCGACATCGGCGCTTTTACTCCCTTCCTGTACTGCTTCCGTGACCGGGAAAAGATCCTCGACCTTTTTGAGATGACGTGCGGCGCACGGCTCCTCTATAACTACATGTGGATCGGCGGACTTTCACACGACATTCCGGCTGACTTTGTCGCGAAGGCAAAAGAGTTTTGCGAGTATTTTAAGCCCCAGATCCGCGATTTCAACAACCTCCTGACGTATAACGAGATCTTCGTCAAGCGGACCGCGAACACCGGCGTGCTGCCGGCGGACGTTGCGATCAATTATGCGTGCAGCGGGCCGATGCTCCGGGGTTCGGGTGTTGAGTGGGACCTCCGCCGCGACGACCCGTACTCGATCTATCATAAGTTCGAGTGGGATGTTGCCGTCGGCAAAGGAGAGATGGGTCCGGTCGGAAGCTGCTGGGACCGGCACATCGTGCGGATGAAAGAAATGGAGCAGAGCGTGCGCATCATCGAGCAGGCGCTCGCGCAAATTCCCGACGGCGACGTCCAGTCGGCAATTCCGAAACGCATCCGTCCGAATCCTGGCGAAGTCTATGCACGAACAGAATCGCCGCGCGGCGAGTTGGGATTTTATATTGTAAGCGATGGTTCGGGGACGCCGTACCGCATCAAAGCGCGTTCTCCGGGATTTGTCAACCTGAGCGTGATCAATGAAATTGCGCGCGGAGGCATGATCGCCGACCTCGTTGCGATCATCGGCAGTATTGATATCGTTCTCGGCGAGGTGGACCGTTGACAATGAACAATCAACAATTAACAATGAACAGGAAGAAAGGAATGAATCCTGACTTCTGTCTCCCGACCTCTAGCCACTAAATGGAACAGTTTCTTACATCGTTGATCGGGGAGCCGCTTCTCGTGCATGTGATCATGGCGGCGATTCCGCTCTTGTTCATTCTGCCGTACGCGCTGGTTGTCATTTACCTGGAAATGAAGATCGCGGCGCACATGCAGGACCGCGTTGCCTACATGCGCACCGGCTGGCACGGCACGCTCCAGCCGATCGCTGATATGCTCAAGCTTCTCCAGAAGGAGGATACGGTTCCCGCGGCGGCGGATAAATTTCTTTTCATTCTCGCTCCGTATATCGTTTTTATCGGAACGTATGCCGCGTTCGCCGCGTTGCCGTTCAGCTCTGCCTTCATCGGCAGCAACATCAACATAGGGATCTTCTACATCGTTGCGATCTCGTCGCTCGTCGTCGTCGGATTGCTGATGGCGGGATGGGCTTCCAACAACAAGTGGTCTCTGTTCGGCGCCCTCCGTTCTGCAGCGCAGATCGTCAGCTACGAGATCCCTTCGGCGTTCGCGATCCTCGGTGTGGTGATGCTGGCCGGAACGATGAGCCTGCAGGAGTTAAGCTCGCTCCAGACGGGAGGGATCACCCACTGGATGATCTTGGGAGGCACACTTCCGTTGATGAAAAAGCTTATCGTTGTTCCGCTGATGCTGATTCTCTTTCTGGTCTATTACATTTCATCGATGGCGGAAGTGAACCGGACGCCGTTCGATATACCCGAAGCCGAGTCTGAGCTTGTGCAGGGATACAACACCGAATACAGCGGAATGAAGTTCGCGATCTTTTATCTGGCAGAATATGCGAACCTTTTCGCGGTGTCAGCCGTTGCGACGGTCCTCTTTTTCGGCGGATGGGCGAGTCCGTTCGCATCTCTGATGACCGGTCCGTTCTGGAGCGCCTTCTGGTTTATTACGAAAGGGATGTTGTTCGTCTGCCTGAATATCTGGCTTCGCTGGACGCTTCCGCGTCTTCGCGTTGACCAATTGATGTATATGTCCTGGAAAGTATTGACGCCGTTCGCTTTTGCCTGTGTGCTGGCGCTCGGCCTTGTGCTGGTGTGGTAAAATGCAGAGGAAGGCATGAACCCTGTTGTAGAATATTTTGACGATATTTATAGAGGCCTCAAAACCGCCACCGTCGGGATGCGGATCACGTTCAAGCATCTCTTCACCAAAGCCGTGACGATCCAGTACCCGACCGTGAAGATGAAACTGCCGGAAAGGGCTCGCAACAGACTGTACGTCAACATGGATGACTGCATCGGTTGCGACCAGTGTTCGATGGCATGCCCCGTCGATTGCATTTCCATCGAAACGATAAAGTCCACCCCGGAAGACAACCTCGGTACGACATCCACCGGTCAGAAGAAACGTCTGCATGTTCCTGTCTTCGACATCGACATTGCAAAGTGCTGTTACTGCGGTCTGTGCGTTTATCCCTGTCCCACCGAATGCATTAAGATGACCGACGTGTATGAATTTTCGGAATTCGACCGGCATAATTTGATCTACAGCTTCAGCACCATGACACCCGCTGAAGTTGAAACTGCGAGAGCAAAAGCGAAAAAAATGGAAGAGGAAGCTGCGGCGAAGAAGGCCGCCGCTGCTGCCGCTGCGAAAGCCGCGGCCGATGCGAAGGCAGCCGCGCAAACTTCTGCTCCCGCTCCGCAGCCTGAAGGTTCACAGCCAAAACCAGAATAAGCATGGATCAGCTCTCGTCGCTCACGCTTTTTGATATTGTCTTTTACTTCTTTGCCCTTATCACGATTGTCTCCGCCGCAATTGTTGCATTCTCAAAGAATATTGTCCACTCCGCGTTTTCGTTGATGTTTACCTTTTTCGGCGTTGCCGGGCTCTACGTGATGCTGAACGCCGACTTCATCGCCGTAACGCAGGTGCTCGTGTACGTCGGCGGCATCCTCGTCCTGATCCTCTTCGGCGTCATGTTGACGACCAAAGTCATCGGGGTGGAGATGAAAACGGGAACGCTCCGGGTGTTGCCGGCTTCGATCCTCGCGGCGGTGCTTGTCGGAACGCTGTGCGGAATTTTTTGGATTACCGATTGGCCGGTTCAATCCGCGGCGAGCGCCGACGTGCCTCCGACAACCTCCGTCGGGATCGGAAAAGCGCTGATGACATCGTATCTGCTACCGTTCGAGGTCGCTTCGGTTGTCTTGCTCGTGGCCATGCTCGGCGCTGCGATGATCGCCCGCCGCGAACGAAAGAAGCAAAGCTGAACTGCCGAGACATGTTAGCGGATGTCCGAATACTGATCACTGTTTACTGACAACTGAACACCATGCCCATTCACGTTTCGCTTATCCATTTCCTCTTCATCAGCGCCGTCCTGTTCTCGCTTGGCGTCTATGCCGTCATCACGCGCCGCAACGCGATTATGGTGTTGATGGGAATCGAATTGATCCTGAACTCGGCCAATATCAATTTCATCGCGTTCGGACGTTACGGTACGGTCAACCTGGACGGACAGATGGCGTCGATCTTCGTGATCATCCTCGCGGCGTGCGAAGCGGCCGTTGCGCTGGCGATCGTCCTGAACATTTATCAGCAGTTCAACACGGTGAATGTGGACGAAGTCGATACCATGAGAGAATGACGCTTTTGTAATTTTTACTATCGTGATTATGACACAAGAATTACTTCTTCAGCTTGCAACCGCGATCCTCCTCTTGCCGTTGCTCAGCTTTTTGATCCTGATCTTCTTCGGAAAGAAGCTTCCGCGGCAGGGCGATGTGATAGCGACGTCCATTCTCGGACTTGCTCTGCTCACATCGCTCGGAATTCTTCTTGCAAAGCTGATCTTGTTCCACGATGAACTGCTGAACTTCACTTTTACCTGGGTCGATTTCAGAACGGTCGCCGGCCTCGGGGAGCTCAAGCTCGACCTTGGCATCATGATCGACAACGTCACGGCGGTCATGCTGGTCGTGGTCACGCTCATCAGCTTTTTGGTCCACCTTTTCTCGACCGAATATATGACCGGCGATATCCGCTACTCGCGGTATTTCGCCTATCTCGGATTTTTCTCCTTCTCGATGCTCGGCATCGTCATCACGAACAACTTTTTCATGATGTACGTGTTCTGGGAGCTTGTCGGCATCAGTTCGTATCTCTTGATCGGTCATTGGTACGAAAAGAAGTCTGCCTCGGACGCTTCGATGAAAGCGTTTATCGTCAACCGCGTGGGCGACGTTGGCATGTTTATCGGCATCAACATTTTATGGGCGAATTTCCACACCCTGACCTTCGAGGGGATCTTCTCTGCGATCGCGAACGGGCATATCCCGTTCGACAGCAATCCGTGGCTCACTGCCGCCGGCATCCTTATCTTCTGCGGAGCTGTGGGCAAATCGGCGCAATTTCCTCTGCACGTGTGGCTTCCCGATGCGATGGAAGGTCCCACGCCCGTCAGCGCGTTGATCCATGCGGCCACGATGGTTGCGGCCGGCGTCTATCTGATCGCCCGCGCATTTCCGATGATGACCGCGGATGCGCTTGTTTTCATCGCATACATCGGCGCGATCACCGCGTTCATCGCGGCGACGATCGCGATCGCACAAAACGACATCAAAAAAGTGCTCGCCTATTCGACCGTGAGCCAGCTAGGGTATATGGTGATGGGTTTGGGAGTGGGAGCATATACCGCCGGATTTTTCCATCTGGTCACTCACGCCGCATTCAAAGCCGGATTATTCTTAGGTTCGGGCTCGGTGATCCATGCGATGCACAATGCGCTTCACCATCAACACGACCATGAAACGGACGCCCAGGATATTCGGAACATGGGGGGATTGAAAAGGAAGATGCCGGTGACATTCTGGGCATTCGTGATGTTCACGCTGGCGATCTCCGGCGTGCCGCTGACGTCCGGCTTTTTGAGCAAGGACGAGATCCTGGCAGGGTCCCTTGCCTTTGGAACGTTGACCGGCCGGATGCTTATTCCGATTATAGGATTTTTGGTTGCAGGACTGACCGCGTTTTATATGTTCCGTCTGGTCATCCTCACCTTCCTGGGTGAGCACAAAGATCCGGCGCGGTTCGAACATCTCCAGGAATCGCCGAAACCGATGACGATTCCTCTCATTGTTCTCGCGTGCCTGTCCTTCTTTGCTTTCTATAGCTTCAATCCGTTCGGAGCGTCGAGCGGGTGGTTCTTCCACGCCGTCGAACGCCCGATGAGCGTCGTCCCGAATGCCGTTGCGGCCGCGTCGTCGCAAATGTTCGAGGAAGCGCTCCACGAAATACACCTGACAGCGATGTACTTGTCCCTGACGATGGCCGGACTTGGAATTCTTCTTGCCTTCGCCACGTATTATTGGAAAAAGATCAACGCGGACGCAATCGCAAAAGCGTTCGCGCCGGTGCACGTCTTCCTCGTCAACAAATGGTACTTTGACGAGCTCTACCAGGCCACTGCCGTCGCCGGCACGATCGGATTATCGCGCGTACTGGCGTGGTTTGACAGCAGAGTGATCGACGGCGTTGTGAACGGAGCCGCGACCGTAACACGGTGGGCATCGTTCGCAAGCGGCAGGTTCGACAGCATTGCCGTCGACGGCATCGTAAATTTTATCGCGTACCTGATGGGGTTGTTTGGATTAATGCTCCGGAAAATTCAAACGGGAAGAGTGCAGACGTATATTGTGTTCGTGCTGGTCGGAGTCATGGTTTTCTTCTTTATTTATCGCGCAGTGTAACGGAAGCGGCGCAAAAATAAACAATAGGAATTTATCGCTATGTCATTTTCGATCCTTCATATCGGCATTCTTACGTGGATAACGTTTCTTCCCATCGTCGGCATGGCCGTCGTTCTCATGTTGCCGAAAGGGAGCAGCGCTGTGACGCGCTGGACCTCGCTTGCGGTGACAATGCTTCAAGTGGTCCTCGCCGCAGTCATCTACCTGAATTTCAACCGAGGGCTGGCGGGCATCAACAACGCCGATACAATGCAGTTCAAAGAGCTCTTTACCTGGATCGACATCAAAAGCGTTGCATGGTTCGGCCGCATTCATATCGATTATTTTCTGGGCATCGACGGCATCAGCGCTCCGATGGTGCTGCTCACGGCGCTGATCTCGTTTGTCGCCGTCATCTCTTCGTGGAAAACTGAAAAGTCGGTCAAAGGATATTTTGCCCTCCTGCTGCTTCTCGACACCGGCATGATGGGCGTCTTTGTCGCCCTTGACTTCTTCCTTTTTTATGTGTTCTGGGAAATCATGCTGCTGCCGATGTATTTCCTCATCGGTATCTGGGGAGGCCCGCGGCGCGAATATGCCGCCATCAAGTTCTTCATCTACACATTATTCGGCTCGGTGTTGATGCTGCTCGCGCTCCTTGCGCTGTATTTCAGCGTCAGCGTGCCGGACCCGGCAACGGGTGAAAAGATCCACACCTTCAACATGCTCGCGATGATGAATCCCGCCAACTTTGATTCGGGATCGATTCTTGCCGGCATCAATACCTATTGGCGGTACATGGCGTACGTGGCGCTCTTCATCGGCTTTGCGATCAAAGTTCCCCTCTTTCCGTTCCATACGTGGCTTCCCGATGCCCACGTCGAAGCTCCGACGGCGATCAGCGTGATCCTTGCCGGCGTACTCCTGAAAATGGGGACGTACGGGC
The DNA here is from genome assembly GCA_035506275.1 of Bacteroidota bacterium. Classification (NCBI taxonomy): domain Bacteria; kingdom Pseudomonadati; phylum Bacteroidota; species Bacteroidota bacterium. The sequence goes on along the minus strand of DATJPT010000008.1, from coordinate 464,622 downwards.
TGATGCGCATTGCATTTCCGATCTTCCCCGACGCCGCAATGCATTATTTGTATCCATTAGCCTTCATTGGATTCATCAACATCGTGTACGGCGCATTATGCGCCATGGCTCAGAAAGATTTTAAGAAGCTGATCGCCTATTCCTCCATCAGCCACATGGGCGTAGTGATCCTCGGAATGACGGCGATGAATACGCAGGGGATGATGGGGGCGGTCTTTCAGATGTTCAACCACGGCACCATCACCGCGATGCTCTTCTTGATCGTGGGCGTTATTTACGACCGTGCGCACACGCGCGGGCTCGACGACTTCGGCGGATTGATGAACCAGATGCCGAAATATTCCGCCGTCATGGTCATCGCGTTCTTTGCAGCGCTCGGGTTGCCGGGACTCAGCGGATTCGTCTCCGAGGCATTTTCGTTCCTCGGCGCCTTCCAGAATTTCCGGTGGCTCACGGTAGCGTCGACGCTCGGCATCGTCCTCACGGCGGCCTACATGCTCTGGACGCTTCAACGCGTGTTTCTAGGAACGCTTCCTGACAAATGGAAGGCCTTGCCCGATATCAACGGCAGAGAACTGGTAGCGCTCATTCCTCTTGCCATCATCGTAATTTTCCTCGGCATCTATCCGGCCCCGATGCTTGACCTGATGAACGCGTCGGCGAATTATCTGGTGGATTTCGTGCGGGAAGGCGCAAACGCCGGATTGCTCGGCAGGTAATTTCAACGTGAAAGAACAATGAACCAGATGCTCGATATCATATTGCGAAGCTTGGGCTACGTTCGCCCGGAGTTCGCCCTCGTCTTCACCTTCCTCAGCGCGATCGTTGCCGACCTTATATTCAAGCGGAAAGCGGTCGTCGCGGGGATCGTCCTCGGCGGGTTTGCGGCAACGGCCTACTACGTCGTCGACGAGGTCGGGATCAACGTCATGACGTTCAACAATATGCTTGCCGTCGACCCCTTTGCGGTTTTCTTCAAGGCCGTCATTGTCGTCAGCGCCCTGCTTATCGTGATGTTCTCACTCGCATCCGAAGAGATCAATTCTTCGTTCCGCAGGATCGGCGAGTACTATGCGCTTCTGGTCGCGATGACGACCGGGATGTTTTTCATGGTCGGCTCCACGAACCTGCTGATGATGTATCTGTCGCTCGAACTGACCAGCATCAGTTCGTATATCCTTGCCGGCTTCACGAAAGACGCCCCCGACTCCGCGGAAGCATCGCTGAAATATGTTATCTACGGCGCCCTTTCTTCCGGTTTCATGCTGTACGGGATCTCTATTATTTACGGATTGTCCGGCTCCCTGGATATTTATGCGATCAACCAAGTGTTGTCGCAGGGGGGGGCGGGAACCTTGGCTCTGCTCATCGCCGGCGTGCTTGCCCTTGCCGGATTCGGATACAAAATCTCCGCGGTGCCGTTCCATTTTTGGACCCCCGATGTGTATGAGGGGGCGCCCATCACGATCACCGCGTTCCTCTCCGTCGGTTCGAAGGCAGCCGGCTTTGCAATGCTGATGAGATTTCTGAAAGTTACTTTCAGCAACGGCGCGATCCTCAATGTTCCTCTCGGAATGTGGGAAATGATCAAAGGGTTTGAATTAACGAACGTCATCATCATCATCGCCGTTTTGACAATGACGCTCGGCAATCTCGTCGCCATCTGGCAGGATAACGTGAAGCGTCTCCTTGCATATTCGAGCATCGCGCAGGCCGGATACATGCTCCTCGGTCTTGTCGTTCTTGGCAACGATGGCTTTGCTGCGACGATGATCTATTTCGTCGTCTACCTCTTCATGAACCTCGGCGCTTTTTATGTCGTGATGCTCGTCGCAAACAAAACCGGGAGCGAACAGATCCGCGATTACAAGGGACTTGGCTCACGGGCGCCGTTCCTTGCCGTTGCGATGGCGATCTTCCTCGTTTCGTTGACGGGCCTGCCTCCGACCGCAGGATTTATCGGGAAGCTGTATCTGTTCGCCGCGCTGATCAGGGCAAAGCTGATTTGGCTGGCGATCGTAGGGGCGTTGAACAGCGTCATCTCCCTCTACTACTATGTCAGAATTTTCCGCAACATGTTTCTGCGCGAATCCGAGGGTTCGAACGAGCCGCTTGTTTTCGAGGCATCGAATACCGTCCTGCTCCTGATCCTCCTCGTTCCGACGCTTGCGCTCGGGATTTATTTCGGACCGCTCGTCGAGTTCGCGCAGTATTCCGTCGCGATGTTTGGGGTGAAATAAGGGGACCCGCCCCATCGCAGCTTCTCCTCGGCTTTTTTTGGAAGGGAAGAGACGCCATGAAAAGCCTGCAATGCTTCCGTAATATCCGCCGTTCTATTCTTCTGTCTTCTTTTGAAAAGTTGCAATCAGCCGGACGCTTGGTGATGAGAGATCGCCGAATCCCACTTATGCTTTTTTTCCTTCTTACTCTCATAATAGAAAGGGGAGTATCACAGTCGTCCGGGCAATGGGTCCGAATTCCTTCACCCGGAGATGTTCAGCGGGTGTACGTTGCATCCGATTCCACTTTGTTTGTGTGCACGAATACCGGTTTGTACGAAGAGAATTTGCGTACAGGTGCGTGGGGATTTTATTCGAGCGCGAACAGCCCTCTCGGGAATAATGTCTATGATGTTGCACAAGGCGCTGATGCAACTTTCTATTTTGCATCGTTCCCCGTTACGACCCTTAAGAATGGAACGTTTTCGTCGATCCCTTTTGACTCGATACCGTACGCATATGACATCCTAGTAGATAGAATGGGCCGGCTTTGGGGCAGTACATCGTCTGCGGTGTACCAGGACGCGCCAAACGGTTGGACACAGTTCATTTATGGAATCGGAGAGGGCAACCATCTCGTCGTTGCGGAAGACAGTGCGGCGAACATCTGGTGCGGAGCAGATGGCAGTTTGAGCTATTACGATACGCTCGGTTGGCATATGGTCGAATTCTATCAACTGCTAGGTCCTGGAGGAAACGTAACCTCCATAACTGCCGCTGAGGACAGTTCCATCTGGTTTGGCACCAGCACTTGGTGTCTCGGGCATCAGCCGCATGGTGGACAGCTCATCGGCTGGACAAACCTCGTCGCAGCGCCGCCGACAGGGATCGCCGTCCGTCACGACACGGTATGGGTTGCGGCGAACGGCCTATTCCGCGGAATTGGCAACTCATGGACTCAACTTGCAACGTCCGACGGACTCGCCGATAGCATTGCCGTCAGCGCGGCATTCGACCGATGGGGACAACTTTGGATCGGCCACAGAAGCGGACGCCTTTCGATTCAGGAAAAAGGGGGTTGGAAGACGAAATCATTGCATAGTTCCCTTCCAGACTACCACTGTTCGAGCGTTGCCGCAGCGCCTGACGGGCTCTTGGCAATCGCGACTGAAAATAACGGAATATCGATCTTTGACGGCAGTTCATGGCAGACGATTCGGTCCGGATTACCGTCTGATACGATCACAGTTCTTCGATACGACCATGAAGGAAATCTTTGGGCGGGAACGCCATCGGGCATCGGAATGTATGACGGTAAAGCGTGGAAGATCTATACAACGTCCGACGGCCTTCTTTCAAACGAGATCGTTGCTTTGGCCATCTCGAAGGATGACACCGTATGGTGTGTCGCCGGAACATCCCTTGCGCACTTCGATGGCGCCTCGTGGAAATCGAAGCTCATTCCGGCAAACACCGGTGTCCAACGCTTGAGAGATCTCGCGATCGATTCTTCCGGCAGGGTCTGGGCAGCCGCCGATTCAGGAATACTCCGGTTCGACGGCGTTGCTTTTCAACATTATTTTCCGCTAACGAAACACAGCGGGATGAATTCGATAGCGATCGGGTTCAATGATGTCAAATGGTGTGGCAGCGATAGCGCGGGCGGCTGGCAATTCAACGATACTTCATGGACTCCGCTTGACTGGATGAATGCCGGCCCGGCGCCGGTTACATCCATCCGGGTCGGCCGGGACGGTTCGGTATGGATCGGTTCGTCATCCAGTGAAGGAAATATCTATCGATTTAACGGAAATGCATGGAGTCATTTTTCTGAAACGGACGGCCTGTCTGGCGGGCCCATTAATGATTTCGCATTCGATGCGAGAGGGAATGTCTGGATAGCCGCTGAAATGGGGACGACGGTATACAACGCCAACGGCGTGGCGATCTCCAGCATCCCGCCGAGACAACAGCAAATTCCTATCGTCGCCGATTTAAGACAAAACTATCCAAATCCATTCAATCCGGCGACGAGAATTGAATTCACTCTTGCAGAACAAAGCTACGTTGTGATCGATGTGTACAACATCCTTGGACAATTGGTCAGAACTATCGTCCGCCAGTGGTTGGTCCCGGGGAAGTATGCGATGGAATTTGACGGAGTCGGGTTGCCGAGCGGCGTTTATCTCTATCGCATGTCGGCTTCAGGAAACGCCGCTCGGTATGTTCAAAGCAAGAAAATGATTCTCATCCGCTGATCGGAAAATAGCGTCCCCCTCTCTGCAGAAGAATCAAGCGCTTATTGTACCCCGACGCTATTTCTTCTTCCCTGTCAATTTTTCCACGATGATCCGAATTCCTTCGAGCACGAGCGTCGGTTCATGCTTGTTGATGACCTTTGAATGTTTCATCATCAGCTCCGAAAATCCTCCGGTGGCAATGATGGTCGGATAATCGTCTATTTCCTTTGAGATGCGGCGCACCATTGTCTCCATGGAGTCGAGCGCCCCGTAGAGAATGCCGGACTGCATACTGCTCACCGTGTTTTTGCCCACGATGGTCTTGGGGAAATGGATGTCGATCTTCGGCAGCCTCGCAGCGCGGCGGTGCAGTTCCGCGGCGGATGTTTCAATGCCCGGCGCAATGACGCCGCCGAGGTATTCCCCTTTTTTCGAGACGACGTCGAATGTCGTCGCCGTCCCGAAGTCGATAATGACAAGCGGACCTTTATATTTCGCATAACCGGCTACGGCGTTGCACAGCCGGTCGGCGCCGACGGAAGGAGGGTCCTCGACAAGGATCGTGATCCCCAGCGGAAGGGCGGAGGAGACCACGACCGGCTCGATCTTGAAATATTTTTTCGACATCCGCTGCATCACGTCGGTCAAATTCGGCACAACTGATGAAATGCCGAATTCGGAGATCTTCTTTGCCGGAATCCCGACGTCTGCGCAGAATGTTTTGACCAGGCTGCCGAATTCATCCTCGGTCCGGGAGACGAAACTCGTCACCCGCCAGTCGCCGAGCAGTTTTTTCTTGTCATAAATTCCGAAGACCGTGTGTGTGTTTCCGATGTCGACTGCTAGTATCATGCTCATTCGATGGTTTTATGATGAAGTTTGTTGGCTAATTGTCGCGTATTGCGCGCTGGTCCTTATTGAAGGATCGAAACATCGCCGGCAAACACCTCCCGGCGCCTTCCGTTCAATTCTTCAATGATCAGCGCGCCGCTGGGGGCCACATCTTTCGCCCTCACCCGGATCGATGATTGATGCTCGACCAGCGTTATTTCGGCCCCCAACATCGTGGTGCGGCGTTTCCATTCGTCAAGAACGATCTGCGGCGAAAAATGCCGAAGTTGCTCGAACCGATGTTCCAGTTCTTCCAGTATGGCGCACAACAATTGAACACGGTCAATTTCTTGACGTGAGTGTAGTTTCAGCGAAGTAGCCTTCGTTTTAATATCGTCGGCAAACTCTGTTTGATTGACATTGACGCCGATGCCGAGGATCACGTTCATGGCGTCGTCTTGGGTCGTGGTTTCGATCAACATCCCCGCGACCTTTCCGCCATCGATCAACACATCGTTGGGCCATTTGCAATCAACTTTGATCTTTGTTTTTTGTTCGATCGCGTCCGCTACGGCTAACGACGCACCGAAAGGGAGCACCCTGATTTTCTCCTGAACAAAAAGGGGACGGGTGATGACGGAAAATAGCAAATTCATTCCTTTTTGAGAACTCCACCGTCGTCCTTGACGTCCCTTACCCGCTGTTTGTTCGTCGGCGACGATCAGCGTTCCATCGGGACGGTCATTTTCCTTTAACGACCGGGCAAAGGTATTCGTCGAATCGATCGAGTCGAACGTGTAGATCGTACCGCCGAAAAACTTAGTGTGCAGGGATCTTCGTATGTCGTGTTCCGAGATCATCTTTTACCGGAAGGGGACGGAGTGAAATCGCCTTTATCGACCCGGGGACGATTTGGACTGATGGCAAGCTTCCATCCCGTATAGAACACCAACTGTGACCGTTTCGTCAGAATGGTAAAGTTAATCTTCTCAACCCTGTCCGTGGGCTGATGATAATCCGCATGTTCTCCGTCGAAGTAGAAGATGATCGGAATATTCTTGCGGGCAAAATTATAGTGGTCGCTTCGCCGGTAATACTGATGCGGTTCGGTTTCGTCGTCGTAGGTGTAGTCGAGGTGGAGCTGGACGCTTTCGTCGTTGGCTTTCTTGCCTATGGAATCCAGCTCGCTGCTCAGTTTGTCGGAGCCGATAAGGTATACATAGTTTGTGTCGCCGGTCTGTTCGTGTTCCGGGTCGTACCTGCCGATCATGTCGATGTTCAGGTCTGTAACCGTTTTTTCAAGCGGCACCGTAGAATGTTCGGTGTAATACAGCGAGCCGAGGAGCCCCTTCTCTTCCCCGGCGACTGAAAGGAAAAGAAGACTTCGCGGAGGGGGAGGTTCCATTGACGCGAACGCATGGGCGATCTCAAGGAGGGCGCAAGTCCCGGAGCCGTCGTCATCAGCGCCGTTATAGATTTCGCCTGTCGCGCTGTTTTTGCCGAGGTGATCATGGTGAGCAGAGAAAACCACATATTCGTTTTTCAGCAAAGAATCGGAACCGGGGAGAACCCCGATGACATTTTCTGATGACACGTTTTCGTGACGGATCATCAGCGAAAGAGTCGCGCGGGATCCGATGACAGAAAAGGATCTGGGCTTTTGCGCTGAATCGATCTCGTGCTGCAGATCATTGATCGTCCTGCCCGATGAACGGAGTAATTCATCAGCGATCCGTTTGCTGATGGAAAATGTCGGCATCGAACCCCTCACCCGCTGGGGGATCGTGATTGACCCGCGCATGAATTCATCGCGACGCTCGTCGAAGGCCTCTTTCATGGTTCTTCCGTTGATATCTTCGACGATCATAACGGCGGAGGCCCCATTCCGCTGCGCGTAAATTCTTTTCGCCATAGGCGAGGCTTCGGATCTATTACGGGCAAAAATGCCGGTTGAATCTTCTTCACGGGGCATTCCCCGAAGAATGAGAACTATTTTCCCCGCATAATTTTTTGCCGCATCGTAGTCACTGTAGCTCAGAATTCTGGAATCGATGCCGTAGCCTGCGAATTCGACATCTCCGGAAATCGTCGTATCGCGCCCTGAAGAATGCGGAAAAAAATCTCGTCCGAACGATTTCCATTCTTTCATCCCCGACGTAGTCGACGTTCTTAGATAACTGTTTGTGTCGATTTTGATATGAACAACTGGAAAATGTTGAAAAAACGTTCCGCTGTCTCCGGCCGGCCGCAAACCCATCTGCTCGAATTGAGATGCAATATAGAGGGCCGCGAGTTTTTGTCCCCGGTAGGATGTCTCGCGCCCTTCAAATTCGTCCGAAGCAATCAGCGTAAGTTGCGCACGGAGCCGTTCGGGCGTGATCGCTTTCATTCCATTAAGGCCGGCGGAGTTCGGATCTTTAGCAGAAAGGATATTCGGAATGAAGAGCAATTCAGCGAAGCAGAGGATAACAATCGCGCGAGATTTCTTCATGAAATGACACATTAATTTGCGTTGAAAAATTTTGCCTCAAGGTAACGAATTCTTGAATGGAAAGTCAAGGATCATTTATTTTCATCTCTTCCGACAAGATGGCAAATTACATTGATTTTGGCAGATTATTTAATACACTTTCTGCCATTCTGGCAAAACCTCGATTTGTCCTCATGAAGAACCGTTGAAATCAGGCGGAAAATGAGGGATTGACCCTGGCACGAAGCTTGTAAATTATTAATCAAAAATAAAGCCTAAAGTTGGGATGTAATATCAAGTTTTTAATCGATTTTCAAAAGGAGATTTCTTATGGCAGGAAAAATTATCGGCATTGACCTTGGAACGACAAATTCAGTTGTCGCGGTCATGGAAGGCAACGACCCGGTGGTGATCGCAAACTCGGAAGGAATGCGTACGACTCCGTCTGTCGTCGCCTTTGCGAAGAATGGCGAACGGCTGGTCGGCCAGCCTGCGAAACGCCAGGCGGTGACCAATTCGCAGAATACAGTTTTCTCGATCAAACGGTTCATGGGAAGGTTCATGAACGAAGTGAGCGAGGAGATGAAGCTCGTTCCTTATAAAGTCGTTACGGGAGACAATAACACCGCGCGCGTGCAGATCGGCGACCGCGTCTATTCGCCCCCTGAAATTTCCGCGATGATCCTTCAGAAGATGAAACAGACCGCAGAAGATTATTTGGGGCAGAAAGTCACTGAAGCGGTCATTACCGTTCCGGCGTATTTCAACGATGCACAGCGCCAGGCAACGAAAGAGGCAGGTGAGATTGCGGGGCTTACGGTCAGGCGGATTATCAACGAACCGACCGCGGCAGCCCTAGCGTACGGATTAGACAAGAAACATAAGGATTCTAAGGTTGCAGTATTCGACCTTGGCGGCGGAACCTTCGACATTTCCGTGCTCGAACTCGGCGAAGGTGTTTTCGAGGTGAAGTCGACCAATGGCGATACGCACCTTGGCGGAGACAACTTCGACCAACGGCTTGTGGATTATGTCGCCGAAGAATTCAAAAAGAGCGACGGCATTGATCTTCGGAAAGATCCGATGGCGCTGCAGCGTTTGCGTGAAGCGTCAGAAAAAGCGAAGATGGAGCTTTCACAGCTGAACCAGACCGAGATCAACCTTCCATTCATCACCGCAACGGCTGAAGGTCCGAAGCACTTGAATCTGAATCTTACACGGGCAAAGTTCGAGCAGCTCGTTGACGACTTGATCAAGAAATGTATTCCGCCGGTTGAACGGGCGCTGAAAGATGCAAACCTGCAGCCGGGCCAGATCGATGAGGTGATCCTTGTCGGCGGCATGACGCGTGTCCCGCGGGTTCAGCAGCTGGTGAAAGAGATCTTTGGTAAAGAAGGGCACAAAGGAGTGAACCCGGATGAAGTGGTCGCAGTCGGTGCAGCTATTCAAGGGGGTGTTCTCGCAGGCGACGTGACCGATGTATTGCTGCTCGATATTACCCCGCTGTCGCTCGGTATTGAAACGCTCGGCGGAGTGATGACCAAGTTGATCGACGCCAACACCACTATTCCGACGCGCAAGAGCGAAGTGTTCAGTACGGCATCGGACAGCCAGACGTCCGTTGAGATTCACGTCCTGCAGGGCGAACGTCCGATGGCGAACGACAACCGCACGCTGGGAAAATTTCATCTCGACGGAATCCCGCCGGCACCGCGCGGCGTTCCTCAGATCGAAGTGACGTTCGACATCGACGCAAACGGAATGCTGCATGTTCTCGCAAAAGACAAAGCGACAAATAAGGAACAGAGCATCCGCATTACATCTTCGTCGGGATTAAGCAAGGAAGAAGTGGAGAAGATGAAAAAGGACGCGCAAGCCCATTCTGCGGAAGACGTGAAACGGAAGGAAGAGATCGATCTGAAGAACCAAGCCGACAATCTTGTCTTCTCAACCAGGAAGCAGGTGAAAGACCTCGGAGAGAAGATGGACGGCGAGACGAAGTCGAAACTCGAATCCGCGGCGACGGCTCTCGAAGATGCGATCAAAGCCAACAACGGTGCGGACATCAAGGCGAAGATGGATGCCTTGAACGCGGTGTGGAACGAAGCGTCCACGAAGATGTACGAAGCGGCGAAACAAGCCGGACCTCAACCGGGAGCCCAGGCAGGGCCGCAACAAGGGCCGGGGTCGGGCCAGCAATCTTCCTCTGAGAAAAAGGACGACAAGAAGGTGGAAAATGCAGACTTCGAAGTTGTCGATGATAAATAATTGATTGCTCATATTGCGCTGATCTCACGCAGATGACAGATTGCGCAGACATAAGGCAAGGCGAGGCAACCAACCTCGCCTTTTGTCTTCATGCCATGACGGTATGAGGCACATGAGGTCAGAAAGAAGGAATCAGGATGAACTTTAACAAATTTACGATCAAGTCGCAGGAAGCGGTTCAGAACGCTCAGGAAATCGCGTCTAGCTATGGCAATCAGTCGATCGATCCCGAACACCTGCTCGCCGCCCTCGTGCAGGATTCGCAGGGGATTGTGATCCCCATTCTTCAAAAACTCGGGACGAACATCAATTACGTGAAGATCAAGGTCGCAGAGGCGATCGAAAGACTGCCGAAGGTACAGGGATCCAGCCAGCAGCATGTTTCCGGGGAACTGCAGAAAGTTTTCGAGGAGGCGCAGAAGGAAGCGGAGAATCTAAAGGACGAATTCGTCAGCACAGAGCATCTTCTTCTTGCGCTGCTCAACCAGAAACACAATGGGGCGACAAAGCTCCTCGTTGACCAGGGGGTGACAAAAGAAAATGTCCTGAAGGCGTTGAAGGAAGTGCGGGGCACGCAGCGCGTGACCGACCAGAATCCGGAGGATAAATTTCAGCCGCTTGAGAAGTTCGGCCGGGACCTCAATGAGCTTGCACGAAAGGGAAAGCTCGACCCGGTCATCGGACGGGAAGACGAAATTCGCAGGGTGCTTCAGGTGCTCTCGAGAAGGACCAAAAATAATCCGGTTCTCATCGGAGAACCGGGCGTCGGAAAAACCGCGATCGCCGAAGGGCTTGCTCATCGGATGATCCAGGGAGATGTCCCGGAAAATCTCAAATCGAAGCGGATTGTCGCGCTTGATATGGCTGCGATGATTGCCGGGGCGAGCTTCCGCGGGCAATTTGAAGAGCGAATGAAAGCGGTCCTCAAAGAAGTCGAAGAATCCAACGGTAACATCATTCTTTTTATCGACGAACTGCACACGCTTGTCGGAGCCGGCGCGGCGCAGGGGGCCGTCGACGCTTCGAACATGCTCAAGCCAGCGTTAGCGCGCGGCGATTTGCGTGCTATCGGTGCAACGACGCTCGATGAGTACCGGAAATATATCGAAAAAGATCCTGCCCTGGAACGCCGGTTCCAGCCGATCTTGATCGATGAGCCGAATGTAGAAGACACGATCTCCATTCTTCGAGGACTGAGCGACCGGTACGAAGTCCATCACGGTGTTCGAATCACCGATGCGGCGATCGTTGCGGCCGCTCAACTCAGCCACCGGTATATCTCGGACAGATTCTTGCCCGACAAGGCGATCGACCTGATCGACGAGGCGGCGGCAAAGCTGCGGATAGAGATCGATTCGATGCCGGAAGAACTTGACGTCGTCGAACGAAAGATAAAACAGCTCGAAATCGAGATGGAAGCCGTCAAACGGGAACTGACCGCAGAGTATGCGGACGAATCGGACAGAGCTTCGATCGCGGGCCATCTCCAGTCGATCAAGCGCGACCTTGCCGAGTTGAACCAAAAACGGAATGAGTTGAAAGCTCATTGGCAGGTCGAGAAAGAGCAGATCCAGTCGATCCGTTCGATGAAAGCGGAGATCGAACGCGTCCGCATCGAAGCCGATGCAAAGGAACGCGAGGGAGACCTGGGAAAGGTTGCAGAACTGCGCTACGGGGTCCTTGCAAACCTCGACAAAAAGATAAAAACCGCCACCGCAAAACTCGCTGATGTCCAAAAAGACCAGAAGATGCTGAAAGAAGAGGTCGATGCCGAGGACATTGCGGAAATTGTTTCCAAGTGGACCGGCATTCCGGTGACGCGAATGCTGGAAAGCGAGCGGGCAAAACTGCTCCATCTTGAGGAGAGAATTCACGAGCGAATGGTGAACCAGGAAGAAGCGGTGGGAGCGGTGGCCGATGCTATCCGAAGAAGCCGAGCAGGGCTTCAGGATGAAAAGAGGCCGATCGGTTCGTTCATCTTCCTCGGGACGACCGGTGTCGGAAAGACCGAGCTTGCGCGTTCCCTCGCCGAGGTCTTGTTTAACGACGAGGAAGCTATCGTCCGGATAGACATGAGCGAATACATGGAGAAATTCTCTGTGTCTCGGCTGATCGGCGCTCCTCCGGGTTATGTCGGTTATGAAGAAGGGGGACAGCTTACGGAAGCCGTGCGGCGGAGACCGTATTCGGTGATCTTGCTGGATGAAATTGAAAAGGCCCATCCCGAAGTGTTCAACGTCCTCCTGCAGCTTCTCGACGACGGAAGGTTGACCGACTCGAAAGGGCGGACGGTCAATTTCAAGAACACCGTGGTGATCATGACGTCGAACCTCGGTTCACAGCTTATCCAGCAAAAAATTTCCGGGAGTGAGACTGATGAAGACTGGGCAAATATTCACGGGGAGCTCCGTGCCGAGCTCTTTGAAATGCTTCGCCAGTCGATTCGCCCGGAATTCTTGAATCGGGTTGACGAGATCATCCTCTTCAAGCCGCTCTCGCGAAACGACATTAAGAAGGTTGTCGATTTGCAGCTCCACCGGGTTGCCGGGCTTCTCGCAAAGAAGGAGATGAAGCTTTCGGTCTCCGAGGAAGCCAAAGAATGGCTTGCCAAACTTGGTTACGACCCAAGTTACGGAGCGCGCCCTCTTAAACGCGTCATTCAGAAACACATTGTCAATGTGCTCTCGGAACGAATCTTGGCCGGAGATTTTTCCGACAGAGACAACGTCGAAATCGTTCTCGATAGGGAGGGTGTCATAGGCTTCCGAAAGCTCAAAGAATCCGCTTAGAATACAGGGCGGGAATATTCCCGCCCCGTTCTTCCCCGTTCTATTGATTTCCCTCCCGAAACTTTCTACATTTGTTGAATCGAATCGGAGAGAATGTTCGTCGTTGGCCGCAGCATGGATGTCTTTCTCTCCTCATTATTGATCGTCAGAGAGCACGAATGAGTTCTATCTCAGCCGTTGTCCCGTTTTCCCTTCAACCGCACTTCAATAAAACGCTGCAGCAATTCACCGAATCCCCGCTCATCGAAAAAGTCTATGTCATCCACACCGGCGGTTACACATCGTCTTCGCCGAAATGTGATGGGATCGGCCCCGGCTCGTTGAATTCCGGTTCAGTGCTGGACCCTCTTCTCAAGCGAATAAGGGGAGAATACTTGCTGCTGGTGAGTGAACCAGTTGGGATAGATCTCGGCCAATTCGCTCTCAGCCGATTTTGTTCCGTTGCCGAGGAGACGAATGCGGGAATTATTTATTCGGATTTTTATGAGGTTGGGAGCGGGGTGAGGCATCAACACCCCGTTAACGATTACCAGGTCGGGAGTATCAGGGATAATTTTGAATTTGGCCCTCTACTGTTCATTTCGGTTTCGGCTCTCCGCGCATCCCTAAAGAAATATGGTCCTCCTTCAAAAACAAGCTCGGCCGGGTTGTATGACCTGCGATTAAAAGTCTCGGTCGATCATGCGGTATTTCATATCAAGGAATATCTGTACACAAAAGCTGTCGACAGTGTTCAAGCAAAAGGGGAAAAACAGTTCGATTACGTTGATGCCCGCAATGCTGCGGTTCAGCAAGAATTAGAAAATGTAGCGACCAGACACTTGAAAAACATCGGCGCATACTTGAAGCCGAAATTTAAGCGGATTCCCTCGTCGAATGTCAAGTATCCAGTCGAGGCCAGTGTTATTATTCCCGTGAGAAATAGGGTCAAGACGATCGCTGAAGCCGTGGACAGCGCGCTCGGCCAGCAGGCCGATTTTCCCTTCAATGTCCTTGTCGTGGACAATCATTCGTCTGATGGAACGACGGAGGCGTTGAGAAGAGTGTCACAAAAGAACTCTTCTGTGAAGCATATCATCCCGAACCGAATGGATTTAGGCATTGGAGGGTGCTGGAATGAAGCGGTGTCCTCAGAACACTGTGGGAGATATGCCGTGCAGCTTGATTCTGACGACATCTATTCCGATGAAAAAGCTCTGCAGCGGATTGTGCGTCTCTTTCGGAATGGCGATTTTGCGATGGTCGTAGGTTCGTACAAGCTTGTCGATATGCAACTTCAAGAAATTCCGCCCGGCGTGATCGACCATAGAGAGTGGACGCCCAACAACGGCCGCAACAACGCACTCCGGATCAACGGGCTCGGAGCGCCAAGGGCATTCCGGACAGATCTCCTTCGCCTGATTCCCTTGCCGAATGTCAGCTACGGGGAGGATTATCGCATTGCTCTTCGGCTGTCACGTGAATTCCAGATCGGCAGAATTTATGAGCCGGTCTATCTGTGCCGGAGATGGGAAGGAAACACCGATGCCGCATTATCGATCGAACAAACAAATCGGAATAATGCGTACAAGGACATGATTCGCTCGATCGAAATTTATGCCCGTCAAAAGATGAACCGGAAAAGATGAGATGTCCCAGAACATAGGGATTAACGCAGTATTCCTCGTCTTGAACTCAATTTTTCAATAGAACGTCGTTGGTTCCGAATCGACTTTTTGCATCCTTCTCTCAAAACTCGCCGGGCAATTCACTCGCCGAGTTGGCGATTTCCCTTCTCGAAAAACAAAAAACAAGCTGGCCGCTTCTTTCCGACGCATATTCATCGTTCGATGGAATGAAGGTCCGCGAAATTCATTGCAAGGGTTTTACAGTGTCTTTGCAGTTCAACCCCAAGCGGCTCGCCAGCACAGGGGCAAAGGTTGATGATAAATCGGTACGCGAACGAAAATGCTTTCTGTGTACAGACAATCTTCCAAAAGAGCAAGAAGGAATTCTCTACAAAGACTCTTTCCTTATTCTTTGTAATCCGGCGCCGATCTTCCGACAACACTTTACGGTCTCGCACATTGACCACGCTCCCCAGGTGATCGAAAGGTCTTTTGGAACATTCCTTGCGCTCGCGGAAGATATTGCCCCAGAGTTTACCGTTCTCTATAACGGTGCTCGATGCGGCGCTTCTGCGCCGGACCATATGCACTTCCAGGCAATCCCGCAAGGGCGTCTTCCCGCCGAACAAAATGCCGATGACAAAAGAAGAACAGTCCCGAAGAAAAAAATCGGCAACGTTTCATTTCTTGTCTTGCCGAATTACGGAAGGCGGGTGCTCATCATGGAGTCTGACGATAAGGAAGAATTAGGAACTCTTTTTGCGAGGTTTCTCGGATCCATGAAGAGGGAGACGCGGTCTGAGCTAGAGCCGATGATCAATCTTCTCTGTTCGTACGCAAAAGGTACATGGCGTGTCATTGTATTCCCACGCGGCAAGCATCGACCCGATGTGTATTATAAAGAAGGGGACGAACGCATTCTTGTGAGCCCGGCTGCCGTCGACATGGGCGGTTTAGTGATCACGCCGGTTGAAAAGGACTTTGAAAGAACCGATGAAAGACTCATTGAAAGTATTTTTGAAGAGGTCTCGATGGGTCACGATGTACTTGAAAGGATAATCGCCGGGATATGATTTCAAAGGAACCATCCATCGCCGTCGGAATTCTTGACCATTGCCGCGAAGTTGCAGGTATTTTTAACGGCATATTCGAGTCTCCCGGAGGTGGTCGATTGCAAGGGAAATTCAGCATTCGAAGCGAGAATGGTAGGGTTACGTTGACAGCAGATAGTGGAAATTTTACGGCTGGTAAAGAAGCATTATTTAGGAATGTTTCTGGCGGGACGTTTATCCTGCACGATGTCGTGATTGGTGCTCAGTTTCATTGGGAACAAAAGCAAGAAGAGACATTCAGCGGAGACTTGATCATCGCCGTCCGCGAGGACGGGACTCTCGCTGTTGTCAATGCCATCCTGCTTGAGGATTATCTTGCGAGCGTCGTCTCCTCGGAAATGAACCCCGAAGCCCCCGAGGAATTTTTGAAAGCACACGCCATTATTTCGCGCTCGTGGCTTGGAGCCATGCTCGAACGAAAAGCGCGCGGCGGTACCCGTATGCTTCCGCAATCTCTTTCGCGTGAAGGCGAGGTGATCCGTTGGTATAGCCGCGAAGATCACGATATGTTCGACGTCTGCGCCGACGACCACTGCCAGCGGTATCAAGGAATCACAAAAATCTATTCGCAACGGCCCCTGAAGGCGGTTGAAGCCACTCGGGGGGTTTTTCTTCTTCACGGCGAAGAAATTTGCGATGCGAGGTTTTCCAAATCGTGCGGCGGGCTGACGGAAGAGTTTGAGAATACGTGGGAAGAGAAGCACGTTTCGTACCTCGAAAGCGTGCCCGATTCATCGGTCCAGCATCCCAAACTTGAGAGCGAGATGGCCGCGGAGGACTGGATCCTTTCCAACCCTGATGCCTATTGCAACACCACCGACGATGCTCTTTTAGCGCAGATTCTTCCGCCGTCCGATGTTGCGACGAAAAATTTTTTCCGCTGGGCGGTTGATTACGATCGGCGGGAGCTTGAAGAGATCGTCATCTCCAAATCAGGGATTGACTTCGGAACCCTTCTCGACCTTGTCCCCGTTCAGCGCGGGCCTTCGGGAAGAATCTTCAAATTGAAGATCGTCGGTTCGAATGCGACTGTCATTGTCGGAAAGGAGCTCGAGATTCGCCGCTGGTTATCGACAACACACCTCTACAGCTCGGCGTTTGTTGTCATGACGGAACGGGAGGACGACGGGACGCCGAAGCACTTTCTTTTCTACGGAGCAGGGTGGGGGCACGGTGTCGGGCTTTGTCAAATCGGCGCTGCGGTGATGGCAACAAAGAAGTTTTCCGCGGAAGATATCCTTCAACATTATTTTCAGAACACACAATTACAAAAACTGTACTGACGCCGTCAATGCAAGAAAAGACGTTCGAAGCTCCTTCGGGTGAAAAGAAGCGTAGTCCGGCATTGTGGGTCTCGGTGATTTACTTCGCCGAAGGGTTTCCGTACACGATCGTCAATTTGATGTCGGTGATATTTCTCAAAGACCTCGGGGCCGGCAATGAATTGATCGGGCTGACGAGTTTCTTGTACATCCCCTGGGTGTTGAAGGGGCTTTGGGGACCGGTTGTCGATCTCTATGCGACAAAACGGAAGTGGATTCTGGTCACCGAACTCTTATGCACTGTTCTATTCGTCCTCCTCGCTTTTGCCACATTAAGCACTCAGGCAATCGCGGTTTCGATCGGAGTCTTTGCGTTGATCGCATTCGTCTCGGCGACTCACGACATCGCCGTTGACGGATTCTATCTGGATGCGCTGGACAGGGACCGACAGGCTCTTTTTGTCGGAGTTCGTTCAACGACCTACAAAATCGCCTGGCTTGCCGGTAACGGAGGGCTGGTGTTTCTTGCCGGGTATCTCGCCAACGAACGGCTCATTAACACCAATCCCGACGGGACGAGAATTTTCGAGGATATTCATTTCTCAATCTTTGGGAACACATTTTTGTTCCAGCCGCCTGCGTTCGGCTGGGCGATTTCGTTTGCAACGGCGGCATTTGTCTTTCTTCTGGTCTATTTGTTTCAACTCTGGTACCTTCCGCATCCGGCACCGTTCGCCCCCGACCGGAAAGGGACTGGGGTAGACGCGAACTTTGCCGACGCCTTTAAGTCGTACTTTACTCAGCGAAGAATCGGGTGGATCGTGTTATATGTTCTGCTCTTCCGGCTTGGCGATGCGTTCATGCTGAAGATGGCGCCGCCATTTCTCATGGACAACGGCGCCAAAGGAGGGCTGACGCTTTCGGCTGCGGAGATGGGAATTTTGTACGGCACGGTCGGCGTCATTTTCCTCCTTGCCGGGGGAGTCCTGGGCGGAATCATCATTGCAAAAGAAGGGTTGAAAAAATGGATGTGGCCGACCGCACTTCTTCAAAATTCTGCGATTGCGCTCTACTGGCTCCTGGCAAAATATAGACCAGGTATCGAGTGGGTGTATGTCGTCAATTCGTTCGAGCAATTTTCCTACGGGCTCGGAGTTTCCGCCTACACGGTTTTTCTGATGCGAACCGTCCGCCCGGAATTCAAAGCATCGCATTATGCAATTACGACGGCGTTGATGGCAGCAGGCATGATGCTTCCGGGCATCGCCAGCGGTTATCTCCAGGTCCGGATGGGATACGAAGAATATTTTTTGATGAGTTTTCTATCAGCGATTCCGGGGTTGGCGGCGATCTATTTTTTGCCGCTGGAGGAGAAACAATGATCTGTTCCGTTCGCATTTTCACACCTGCCTCAAGGTTGATTCTCTAGCCGTATCTTCGTAATTTACATCGTTAACCGATTTGTCATTGCTCATTATGCCATGAAGTCAGCGCAATTCGTCGTCGGAATCGACGGCGGAGGAACAAAAACGGCGGCGGTTATCGCTGACGTTCAGGGAAGGACACTGGCGCGTCACACCGCCGGACCTGCAAACTTCCATATTAGAGGGGTTGAAAGTACATCGCGCACACTAGTTGCATTAATAGAAGATTGCTGCGCTTCGGCCGGATGTACTCCCCAAAGCCTCCGTGCAACGGTGATCGGACTTGCGGGAGCCGGAAGGCCGGAAGACAAGAAAAAGATTGCAAACGGGGTCCATAAATTTGCTTCTTCAAAAGGAGTCAAGCTAAAGAACCTCAGCATCGAAAGCGACGCCCGGGTCGCACTTGAGGGGGCATTTAAGGGAGGTCCGGGAATTGTGATCATCGCAGGGACCGGCTCGATCGTCTTTGGAAAAGATGTCAATGGGAACATTCATCGTGCCGGAGGTTGGGGAAGAACATTGGGGGATGAGGGGAGCGGTTATGCAATTGGAAGGGAAGGATTGAGGGCCGTTTGTCGCGAATACGATCAACGATCCGATGCGGGCATCATGTCCAAGATGGTCGCAAAAAGGCTCAAGCTGAGAACTTCTTCCGAGATCATTACGGCGGTCCACAAAAGCGATTTTGAAATTGCATCGGTTGCTCCGATTGTTTTTGCCGCAGCGGACAAAGGAGATTCCGCAGCGTTGCGCATTGTCCAACAGGCTGCAAACGAATTGTCGGAGCTTCTTCGCACGTTGCTAACAAGGTACGATCAGGGAGAGGACAGATCTCCGGGTCAAAAGATTCTTTTGTCGTTTCTCGGCGGAGTTCTTGGTAACGAAACGCCGCTTGCTCACTCACTTTGGCGGCAAATTACAAAATCGTTTGCTGCAATCGAAATCATCAGGCCGCTTTGTCCTCCCGAGGATGGGGCGGTCTTGATGGCGCTTGCGGGATCGTAATACGATTACTGGCATTTTCTAAACACATCTTTGCGAATTCGAGGTCTCTTATGTCGGTAACAATATTCAAGAATGAACCGTTGACGGATTATTCCAAACCGGTGAACAGAAAAGCAATGGAAAATGCTCTGGCAAAGGTCCGGTCGGAGTTTTTGAAGGAATATCCGATCGTGATCGGCGGCGAAGAATTCCGTACGGCTGAAAAATTGAACTCCTACAATCCATCTGCGCCGGGCGAAGTCGTCGGTGTTTTTCAAAAAGCGAACGCGGAGCTGGCGAATAAGGCCATCGAGCGTGCGGCAGCAACATTCGAAACATGGAAGCTTGTCCCCTCCAAAAAACGGGCCGAATATCTTTTCAAGGCCGCAAAGATCATGCGGAAGAGAAAGCATGAATTCAGCGCCGCAATGATCTTCGAGGTCGGCAAGACCTGGCCCGAAGCAGATGCCGACACCGCCGAAGCGATCGACTTTCTCGAATTCTATGGGCGCGAAATGCTCCGCTATGCCGGGCCGCATCCCGTCACGAAAATTCCGACGGAAAAAAGTGAGTTGCAGTATATTCCTCTCGGTGTGGGCGTGGTCGTGCCGCCGTGGAATTTTGCACTTGCAATTCTCACAGGCATGACATCAGCTGCTGTCGTGACCGGCAACACTGTCGTATTAAAGCCGTCGAGCGATTCGCCTCTGACCGGGTGGAAATATTTCTCATTGATGCGCGAGGTCGGTTTGCCGGACGGCGTTATCAATTTTGTTACCGGAGCAGGAGGAACTGTTGGAGACACCTTGGTAGCTCACCCCAAGACTCGCTTTGTTTCCTTCACCGGATCGAAAGAGGTAGGAATTCACATCAATGAACTTGCGGCGAAAGTACAGCCGGGGCAAAAGTGGCTGAAGCGCGTTGTTGCCGAAATGGGGGGAAAGGATTCTATCGTTATCGACGATGCGACGGACCTGAATGCCGCGGCGCAGGCGGCGGTGGTGTCAGCGTTCGGATTTCAGGGGCAAAAATGTTCCGCCGCATCCCGGGTGATCGTCGTTGAAAAAGTCTACGATAAAGTTGTCGGCCTCATAAAGGAAAAAACGGAGAAGTTGTCCGTCGGCCCCGGCGATAATCCGGGAAACGCCATGGGGCCGGTGATCAACCGCGGCGCGCAAGAGAAGATACTTGAGTATATCGGGAAGGGGGTGCAGGAGGGGGGAAGACTTGTCGCCGGCGGCAAGAAAGCCGGCGGGGATGGGTACTTCATTCAACCCACGGTGATCGCCGACGTCGCCCCCGATGCGACGATCGCACAAGAGGAAATTTTTGGGCCCGTCTTGGCGGTGATCAAAGCGAAGGATTTCAACCACGCTCTCGAAATTGCAAACAATACAGAGTTCGGTCTGACAGGCGGAATATGGACGAAGGACCGGAAAAAGATCGAAAAAGCAAAGAAGATCTTTCACGTGGGAAATTTTTATGTGAACAGGAAGATCACGGGCGCTCTCGTCGGTGTCCATCCGTTCGGCGGGTTCAACATGTCCGGCACAGATTCCAAGGCAGGCGGTCGCGACTATCTGCTCCTTTTTTTGCAGGCCAAGTCGATCTCGGAAAAAATCAAATAGATCATCTCTTCGTGGAGATGGTTTCCATTCAAAAGGATTGCTATGAAAATTCATGAGTATCAGGGGAAAGAGATTCTCCGTCAATACAACGTCGCGATGCCGCAAGGCGCCGTTGCTTTTTCTGCGGATGAGGCTGTTGCTGTCGCGCAGCGTTTAGGCGGAAATGTCTGGGTCGTAAAGGCCCAAATACACGCTGGCGGCAGAGGCAAAGGGGGCGGTGTCAAAGTGGCAAAAAGTCTCGATGAGGTGAGAACGCTGGCATCGCAAATTCTTGGCATGAGGCTTGTCACTCATCAAACGGGACCGGAGGGGAAAATTGTGAAACGACTCCTCATCGAACAAGGCATTGACATTGCAAAAGAGATGTACGCCGGCATCACCCTCGACCGGATGTCCGGAATGAACGTCCTGATGGTCTCAACCGAAGGGGGAGTTGAAATCGAAAAAGTGGCCGCTGAATCTCCTGAAAAAATCGTGAAGGAACCCGTCAATCCCGCGGTGGGGCTCCAGCAATTCCAGGCCCGGAAACTCGCTTTCGCGCTCGGGTTGAGCGGTGACGCGTTCAAGAACGGCGTAAAATTTCTCCAGGCTCTCTACAAAGCGTACGATGCGACGGACGCCTCTCTCGCTGAGATCAATCCTTTGGTCATTACAAGAGGAGGGGATGTTCTGGCTCTCGATGCAAAGATCAATTTTGACGACAACGCCCTTTACCGGCACCCGGAATTTGCGGAACTTCGCGACCTCGACGAGGAAGAGGCGCTCGAAATCGAGGCCTCGAAATCGAATTTGAATTACATCAAGCTCGACGGCAACGTAGGGTGCATGGTCAACGGAGCCGGGCTCGCAATGGCGACAATGGATATTATCAAGCTGGCCGGGGGGCAGCCGGCAAATTTCCTCGATGTCGGCGGTGGAGCGAACGCGCAAACGGTCGAAAATGGCTTCAAGATCATTCTTGCCGATAAAAATGTGAGGGCAATTCTTATCAACATTTTCGGCGGCATTGTGCGGTGCGACCGGGTCGCGACCGGCGTGGTCGAGGCGGCGAAGAAAGTGGAAGTGAAGATACCCGTTGTTATTCGCCTTGCCGGAACGAATGCCGACCTGGCGGCGGAAATTTTGAAGAAGTCGGGAATGAGCTTTCTCGTCGCGGAAAACTTAAAAGATGCTGCTGAAAAAGTAACGAACGCTCTTGCAGCATAAGCGTTCATCCTGATCGTAATGCAATGAACGACAGATACGAAGCTGTGATCGGACTTGAAGTGCATGCCCAGCTGCTGACACATTCAAAGGCCTTTTGCGCATGCACCACCAAGTTCGGAAATACTCCGAACGCGAACTCGTGTCCGGTATGTCTCGGCATGCCCGGCGTGCTCCCTGTTCTCAACAAAGAGGTGGTCGAATTCATTCTGAAGATGGGGATTGCAACTGATTGTTCCATTGCGCCGAGATCCATTTTCGCCAGGAAAAATTATTTCTATCCTGATCTGCCGAAGGGGTATCAGATCTCACAATATGAAGAGCCGATTTGCGCGAACGGCCATGTGGACGTGGAGTTGAAGGATGGTTCGACGAAGCGCATCGGCATCACCCGTATTCACATGGAGGAGGACGCCGGAAAGTCGATCCATGATGTGGATGTCGATACGCTCGTCGATGTGAACCGCTGCGGCGTCCCGCTGATCGAGATTGTCAGCGAGCCCGACATCCGCAATTCGCACGAAGCATACGAGTATCTTTCGATGATCAAGCAGATCGTGACGTACCTCGGAATATGCGACGGCAACATGGAAGAAGGAAGCCTCCGCTGCGACGCGAACGTTTCGGTCCGGTTGAAAGGGGAAAAGAAATTCGGGACGAAGACCGAAGTGAAGAACATGAATTCATTCCGCAATGTCGAACGGGCCCTTGACTATGAAATCAACCGCCAGATCGTGTTGATCGAGGACGGCGGCGCGGTTGTGCAGGAAACGCTGCTTTGGGACGCCGACAAGAATGTGGCCGTCTCCATGAGGAGCAAGGAAGAAGCGCACGACTACCGGTATTTCCCGGATCCGGACCTGGTGCCGGTGCTGGTCGATGAACCGTGGATCCAACGAGTGAGATCTTCCCTGCCAGAGCTTCCCAAAGAGCGGCGCGATCGGTTCGTCGGTGAGTATGCACTGCCGAAATATGATGCTGGCATTCTGACGCTAGAAAAGCCGCTGGCGGATTATTACGAAAACGCCGTTTCAAAAATTTCACGGAAGAATCCGGACGGGTATAAAGCGATCAGCAATTGGGTGATGACCGATGTTCTTCGGGTCATGAACGACGAGCATATCGCGCTGCAGGATTTTCCGATCTCGCCGGAGAATCTGGCCGCGATGGTCAACCTGATCGCCGACGGCGTCATCAGCGGAAAAATCGCGAAGGAAGTGTTCGAAGAGATGGTCAAGACGAAAGAGAGCCCGAAGACGATCGTCGAGCGTCTAGGGCTTGTCCAGCTCTCGGACGCTTCGGCGATAGATAAAATTGTCGATGAGATCCTCTCGAAGAATCCGTCGCAGAGGGAACAATACCGGAACGGGAAGACGCAGCTGTTCGGATTTTTCGTCGGCGAAACGATGAAAGCAACAAAAGGCAAAGCCAATCCGAAAATCGTCAACGACATTCTGAAAACCAAATTGAACCAATAATAAATCGGTGCCCATTACATTTAATCCTCAACCTCACAAGCGAAAGAAGAAATACCTATGAGAAATAAAGTTATTGCCGGAAATTGGAAAATGAATAAAGATGTCTTTGAAACTGCCGAGCTTATCAACAGCCTTAAGAGCCTGGTCGGGAGCGGGAAAGCTGAGGTCATCATTTGTCCACCGTATACTTCCCTGGTGGTCGCACAGCAGCTCGTGAAGGGGAGTTCGATAAAACTGGGGGCTCAGGACGTGTCCGTTCATGACGACGGGGCGTATACCGGCGAAGTGTCGATCAAGATGCTGAAGTCGGTCGGCTGCGAATATGTCATCGTCGGCCATTCGGAGCGGCGTCAATATTTCCACGAGTCGAATGATCTCATCAATCAAAAAGCCAAGAAGGTCCTCGCTGCAGGATTGAGATCGATCATCTGCGTCGGGGAGACGCTGGAAGAACGGGAGAAGGGGATCACTGATAAAGTCATCACGGCTCAGGTGAAGGGCGTCCTTGCCGGCCTGACAGAGGCCGACCTCGCTCGCGTGATCGTTGCTTACGAGCCGGTGTGGGCGATCGGCACCGGTAAAACGGCGACGACTCAGCAGGCAGAAGAAGTTCATCAGTTGATTCGAAAGCTTGTTGCACAATTGTATTCATGGCCTGTTGCAGAAAAGCTAATTATTCAATACGGCGGGAGCGTGAAACCCGAGAATGCAAAGGAACTTTTAGGTCAGCAAGATATTGACGGCGCTCTTGTGGGGGGAGCTTGCCTCAAGGCGGATTCGTTTTCAGCAATTGTAGCCGGGGCTAGAAACTAGCAATAACGGCTATAATCTGCCTCCTGCTCTCGACGTATACATTCCTAAGATGCTCTAAGCTTATGTAAATTATAGACTTAGAGCATTTTTTTTTGATTGCTTTTCGGCCTCAGATGTATTATATTATCCCGAATAAAGGGTTCGTGTTCCCTAAATCCTCGAAAACACACGTTTTTCTCCAAATATTTTGAGTCCATTATTGCAAATCTCATCCCGTCGCTATCTCCTGGCACTGGTTTTTCTTCTCGCGGCACCAACTCTCGCTCCCTCAAAGACCTTTATTTTCGAAAACGGGAGAAAATCCCGGCCCGATATCCTTAATTATTCGTCCCCCTCCAGGTCTGTTGTAGACCTGTCCGGGAGATGGAATTGTTCGACGGATGAAGGGGCAACGTGGAAAGAAGTTCTCGTTCCATCCGCGTTCGATATTGAGGGGAAAGTGATCTTCACCAGGAAATTCGACCTCCCGCCGGCACTGCTCGCTTCCCACAGCTTCAAATTTGTGGCCTATGGGATCAATTACCAGGCGGAGATTTATCTCAACGAAGTTTTTGTCGGAAAGCACGAAGGCGGATACACCTCCTTTTCTTTTCTCGTGCCGGAAAATACCATTCAGTTCGGGAGTGAGAATGTCATTCGCATCGTTGTCGACAATACCCTGAACTCCAGAAGCACTCTTCCGCTTCGTCAGCAGATCGGCGGATGGAAAAACTATGGAGGTATTTTTCGCGACGTTTTTTTGGTTGCGACACCGCTCGTATGGATCGATGACCTCGTTTCCGAAACAGAGAGCATCGACCCGAAAATGGTCAAGCTGAATGTCCATGCTGTAATTTCCGGACGCGACTTTTCTAAACTTTTCAGCGGCGATCATGGCGGGCCAGCTGTTCTGAATTTTACGGTTGAATGTTCCGATAAAGCGACCGGTCTCCCGGCTGGCAAAAGCATTCCGATCTCCTTGTCGCCCGGGATCAACAAAGACGTATCGGTGCAAACGACGGTGACGATCCCGGGGGCAAAAATGTGGAGCCCGGATCAGCCGAATCTTTATACCCTG
Source organism: Bacteroidota bacterium (assembly GCA_035506275.1). Classification (NCBI taxonomy): domain Bacteria; kingdom Pseudomonadati; phylum Bacteroidota; species Bacteroidota bacterium. The sequence continues at coordinate 439,237 of DATJPT010000008.1, read as the reverse complement.
CATGCCGTCCTCGCGGCGGGGGAGGGGAAAAACAGCGTCGTGGTTGATGAATGCACCATCCATACCGGGATCCGGACAATTGGAAAACAGAAGCAGAGCGTCATGCTGAACGGCGCTGCCGTGACGCTGCGGGGGATGATCTGGGGAGAAGACACGCCCGATCACGGAAGCGCGATGACGTACGAGCAGATGGAGAAGGACGTTGCGTTGATCAAGAACCTCGGGGCTAACGCTGTCCGGTTTTCATTCCATCCGCCCCACCCCTACTTGCTCGACCTGTGCGATCAGTACGGTCTTCTGGCATTTGAGGAAATTCCGTTGTATGAAACTCCCGCGGATATTTTCTCGACGGAAAACTACCGAGCGCTTGCCGATAATTACCTGAAAGAGATGATCCGTCGGGATAGAAGTCATCCGTCGCTCGTCGCCTGGGGATTCGGCGACGGCTTTGAATCGATCGACCCGCGCGCCAAGCTTCTGCTCGACCAGCTGCAAGGAACGGCGCGGTCGATGGATAGCCGCTTGACCTACTATATTTCACTCTCCCTCGATGATGTTCAAAATTCAAGCCTCGTCGACCTCGCCGGAGTTCGGCTTGTGAATGCCGACCTGAAGGGATTCACGTCCTCGCTTCAGCGATGGAAGGCCTCTCATCCCGAGCAACCGTTGATCGTGGGACAGTATGGCAAAGCCGTGGAAACGGGCAACCGGAACGGGTACAGCGATCCGATGTCTCAGGAAGCGCAGGCGAGATATCTTTTTCAGCGTTACGACGCGATCAAAGGGTCCAACATTGCCGCCAGTTTCGTCTGGAGCTTTAGCGATTGGCGCGGAGACCGGCCGATGCTGTCCGTGCAATCGAACACACCGGACCTGTACACGCAGGGCATCGTCGAATTCAATCGGGAGAAAAAAGTCAGTTATGACGTCGTTCGCTCGATGTTTCTTGGAGAAAAGATCGCGGCGCTCCCGGTCGGCACTCACTCAACCTCGTCGCCGGTGTCGTACGTTCTCCTCGGCCTGGTTCTCCTGATCCTCTTCTTCTGGCTTCTGAATTCCGACCGCCGCTTCCGCGAAGGGGTATTCCGGGCGCTGCGCCGTCCGTACAATTTTTACGCGGATATTCGCGACCAGAGGATATTGTCGAATCTCCACACTGCGATCCTGTCGGCGATCGTCGCCGTGACGTTTGCCATCGTCGTGTCGAGCGTGCTGTATCATTTCCGCACCAGCATGGTGCTCGATTATATCTTGACGATGTTCATCACTTCGGATTCCCTTAAAGCGATCATCATCGAACTCATCTGGCATCCGATTCAGTGCATCGCTTATTGCGGACTCGTCTGTTTTGCCTGGATGTTTATTGTCATGGTCCTCGTTCAGTTCCTTTCTTTTTTTGTCCGGACCAAAGTCTACCTCTTCCATTCATACTCTGTGGCGGTATGGTCGACGCTTCCGATGGTGATCTTCATCCCGCTGGGAATGATCTTATACAGGGTGATGGAGAGCGAGGTCTATGTTGTTCCTGTTCTGGTGATTTTCGGGGCCGTTATGGTGTGGATTCTTTTCAGAACGCTGAAGGGGATCTCGATTATTTACGACAGCTCTTCGGTCAAGATCTACGCGATAGCCATTGTGGTCTTCGCGGTGCTTGGACTTTTGTGGTATGGCTACTTCGATTATGCCCATGCGACGATGGCGTACATTCATTTTATGATGAGTACGGTGGTACCGGCGGCGAACTGATCGGAGTGAGAGGACTATGTATCTATCGAAGTTAGAGGTCGTTGGATTCAAGTCGTTTGCGAACAAAGTGAACCTGAAATTTGATTCGGGCATCACTGCGATCGTGGGACCGAACGGCTGCGGCAAAACCAACGTCGTCGATGCCATTCGATGGGCCTTGGGGGAACAGCGGCCGAGCACGCTGCGCAGCGATAAAATGGAGGACGTGATCTTCAACGGGACAAAAAACCGCAAGCCGATCGGCATGGCGGATGTTTCGTTGACGATCGAAAACACGAAAGGAATCCTTCCGACCGAATATTCGGAAGTGACCGTTACCCGCCGCGTGTACCGTTCCGGGGAGAGCGAGTACTACCTCAACAAAACACTCTGCAGGCTGAAAGACATCAAAGACCTGTTCATGGACACCGGCATGGGGTCGGACGCCTACTCGGTGATCGAACTGAAGATGGTCGAAACTATCCTCAGCGACCGGACGGACGAGCGCCGCCGCTTGTTCGAAGAAGCCGCGGGAGTGACTAAATATAAACACCGGAGAAAAGAAGCGTTCCGACGGCTTGAAACAGTGCAGCAGGATCTCGTCCGCGTGAACGACGTTGTGAAGGAAGTGCAGAAGGCCGTCAATTCTCTCGAACGGCAGGCCCAGAAGGCAGAAAAATACAATGGGCTTTCCAAGGAACTTCGGGCGCTGGAAGTTGACCTGCTGGAACGCGACTATTCCGCCATCGCGGACAAAGTGGGACCGCTGAAACACGAGCTCGAAGGAGCGCGCAGCGAGAAGGAACGGATCGATTCGGAGCTTTCCAAAAAGGAGACTCTCCTCGATCTTCTCCGTAAGGAATTGGAAGATCTCGAGGCGAAGCTTACCGACGCGCAAACCGATGTGGCCGATCAGCAGCAACGGATCAACACCGTCCAGCAGATGCGGATTTCATCGAGTGAACGGAAGAAATCTCTCGCGGCATCGATCGAACGCTTTGAAAAGGAAAAGGTCGAACTTCGTCGTCAACAGGACGAGCTGCAGGAGCGATCAAAGATCCTTCGGGCGTCGATCGAAGAAATGCACGTGAAGGTCGACAATGCCGAGCGCCACTATGCAGGAAAAAAAGAAGAACTTGATGCGTTTACCGTCCAGCTCGATGCCAAGAAAGCCGAGGTAAAAAAGCTTCAGGACCTTATTCTGTCGCTGCTGCAGGAGATCTCCCTGCAACGGCAGGAGCATGAGCGGACGAAGGCGAGAATAGAGAATATCCGCGGCCGCATCGATTTTTCCAATGAAGAGAACGGAATCTATAAGAGCGAAGTCGAGACGAATTCGGAGCTTGTCAATCAGCTGAGCAGCGAAGACCGCGAACTCCGCAAGCAATACGCTGAAGCAGAAGTCCGCGTCCATCAGGGAGAATCCCAGAAATCGGAGCTGGAACGGGAGATCGAAGCTCTCCGGAACAAGGAGTTTGAGATTCGGGGCGTCCTCGACCGCCGCCGTGCCCGCTTGGAATTTCTCAAAGGGTTGATCGAAAGCTACGACGGATTCTCCGAAGGCGCAAAGTTTCTCATCACGAACGATGAGTGGAAAGCAAACGTCCAGACGACCGTTGCTGACGCCGTGTCGACAGAGCCGCGCTACCGCGTTGCGGTAGAATCCGCCCTCGGCGAAACGGCAAGTTTCATCGTCGTGAAGAACATCGAAGAAGCGTACAGAGGCATCGATGTGCTGAAAAAGAATCAAAAGGGAAAGGCAACGTTTATTTGCCTTGACCGGCTGCCTGCGTTGAAAAGTCCGAACACAAAGATCGCGGGGGAAGGGATTATCGGATGGGCCCGTGACTTCATCACGTGCGATCCGGCATTCAGCACTTTGTGCGATTATATTTTCGACAACATGCTTCTTGTCAGCGATGTGAGCGCTGCTTCCGCAGCGATCGGAGCCGGCACACTGCTGAAGTGCGTCACTCTTGAAGGGGAAGTCGTTACCGGTCAGGGGGTTCTCAAAGGCGGGAGCCTTCGCACTGACGACGGGGGCATGATCGGCAAAAAAAGTCAGATTACAGAGCTTGAAGGCGAGACGGCGGGGCTCTCCGAATCGCTGGCGTCCCTCCGCAAGGAGATCACAGCAAAGGAAACCCTTCTGGCATCGATAGAGATCAAGACCCTTGCCGCCGCTGCGAAGCGCGTCGAACAGCAAATGACGGGCGTCGAGATGCGCATTGCGCAAATCGAGTTCGAGAAAAAACGCATCAACGAAAATATGGAACGGAACACGGCGGAGAATGTGAAGCTTGCCGCAGAGGCCGAGGAACTGCAGAAAGAGCTCGACGTCCTTCTTCCCGAAATCGACCAGCTCGAGAAGAAGAGGTCGTCCGCCGAACAGAGCTCCGGCGCAGCAACGAGCGAAATGGAAACGATGGAGGTTCTGTGGACAGAATATTCCGAGGCCACCAACAAAGCCCACGTTGCGTTTCTCAACCTCCAAAACGAGGAAAAGAAAATTGCCCGCGAACTTGAGTACATCCGCGAGACCGTAGAAAATATCACGGTGACCCTTACGCAGCGCGACCGGGATATTGCCGAGGCGAACGGTGAGATCGAGCGGCTGGTCAAAGAACTGTCGGATACCGAAGCGGAGCTCCATCGGTTGAACTCGGAACTCCACGTGATCGTCGAACGGGGAAAAAGCGTAGACACAGAATACAACGCGAAGAGGAACCAGATGCATGAAGTTGAGCTCAAGATCAAGGACGAGCGGAGACTGCACGACGATTCTCTCGGCGTGACCCATGAGCTTGAGATCAGACTCTCGGAACTCACGATGAAATCCGAAAACCTTATCACGCGGGCACGGGAAGAATATGGATTCCTTCTCGAATTGAAAGCATACGCCGATAAGGAACAGTTCGACATCGAAGCGGCACGGGAACAGGGACGAACGCTGAAGGATAAGATAGCGGCGCTGGGACCCGTTAATTTTGCCGCCTTCGATGAGTTCAAAAGCGAGAGCGAACGGCTTGATTTCATAACCACGCAACGCCGGGACCTGGTGGAGGCAGAAGAGACCCTTCTCTCTACGATCGAAGAAATCAACACGACGGCGCAACGGACGTTCGGCGAGACGTTCAGCAAGATCAGGGACAATTTCATCGCGACATTCAAAAGTTTGTTCGACGAGGGGGATGAATGCGATCTGCGTCTCGAAGAAGGAGTCGACCCTCTTGAAGCCCGGATCGAGATCATCGCAAAACCGCGGGGCAAGCGTCCGACGTCGATCGACTTGCTCTCGGGAGGAGAGAAGACGCTGACCGCTATCGCGCTTCTCTTCGCGATCTATCTTGTGAAGCCGAGCCCTTTCTGTATCCTCGACGAGGTCGATGCGCCGCTTGACGATTCCAATATCGACCGCTTTTCGCGCATCCTTCGAAAATTCAGCGACAATACGCAGTTCATTGTTGTGACGCACAATAAGCGCACGATGGAAGCGGCGAATGCGATGTACGGCGTGACGATGGAAGAAGAAGGGGTTTCAAAACTCGTTTCAGTGCGGTTCAACGAAAACGCAGTGGCCAGAAATTAATGAACGACCGGCTCTCCTATATTGTCTTCACGGATTTTGACGGGACGATCACGCCCACCGACATCGGCGATTCGATGTTCAAAGTGTTCGGCAGTCCGGAAGAATGCTCCCGCACATTCCTCGAAGCCCGCGACGGGAAGATCGGAATGATGGAGAGCTGGCGGCGGTCGTGTGCAACGGTCGGATCGCTTTCGGCATCGACTTTTGGCACTTTTGTGGACGGTCAGAAAATTGATGCCGGGTTCCGCCGGTTTGAGCAGTATTGCCGGAGCAAGTCTATTCCCGTCCATATTCTCAGCGATGGTTTCGATCTTTATATCCGGCATGTGCTGGAAAAGGAGCGCCTGAGCCATGTTCCTTTTTATTCCAATCAAATGGTCATCGAAGACGGCGGCGTCCTGGCCCCCCGGTTTCCGTATACGGATGCCGAATGCATTCGGTGTGCAAACTGCAAGCGCAACCATCTCTTGACGAAATCCGGCGATGACAATGTGATCGTCTATATTGGCAACGGCTATTCCGACCAATGCCCCGCGAGGTTTGCCGATGTCGTGTTTGCGAAAGAGGCGCTGCTGACGTATTGCGAGCGGGAGAACATCACCTATCATCGCTTCGAGACGTTCGACGATGTGCTCTCCCGTTTCAAACCGCTCGTTGAAGAACGGCATCCCCGTAAGCGCCGCACCGCAGAGCTTGCACGAAAAGAAATTTTCATGAGAGGATAGCGTTTGGATATCCGCGGGAAAATATTTGAGATGCGCAGCTACACGCCGATTCCCTTCATTCTTTTGATGCTGGTGTACGCCCGGCCAACGGCGCTCTCTCTCGCCGCCGGATTTTGCGTTGCCCTGTGCGGCGAGTTCGTCCGCCTTTGGGGAGTCTCCGTTGCGGGAACAGAAACGAGAACGACAGGACGTGTCGGCGGCACGCATCTATTCATTGACGGACCCTTCGGCTATGTCCGCAACCCGCTCTACGTCGGCAACATGATGATGTATGTCGGCGTCGGGATCATGGCCAATGCGTTGATGCCGTACCTGGTGATCATTGCGTTCGGCTTCTTCCTGCTCCAGTATACGTTGATCGTGACCAAAGAAGAAGAGTACCTGCACACGACCTTCGGCGACGAATACGAACGCTACGTGCAGGCCGTTCCCCGCTTTATGCCGCGTCTCACACGGTATTCTGCCGAGCATGTCTTCCGCCGCGGCGCAGAATTGTCCCGCGGACTGCAGTCGGAACGGCGGACGCTGCAGGCATTCGGCGTGATCACAGCCGCGATCCTCATTCTCTATTTCGTAAAGCAGGGCTGACGATGGTCCACAGGGTCATGATGATCGCGGGAGAGGTTTCGGGCGACATTCACGGCGCCGGCGTCGTGAGAGAATTGAAGAGGCGCGACCCGTCGATCGAGATCTATGGCATCGGCGGAGAGAGGATGAAGAGCGAAGGGATGGCGTTGACGTACCACGTGAACGAATTGTCGTTCATGGGATTTATGGAGGTGCTGCGGCATCTGCCGCTGATCAGATCGGTCGAGCGAACCCTGGAGCAGCTCCTCGTCTTGAAAAAACCCGACGTGGTAGTGCTGATCGACTACCCCGGATTCAATCTGCGCTTTGCCCGAAAGGCAAAAAAGCACGGCGTGAAGGTCGTCTATTACATCAGCCCGCAGGTCTGGGCATGGAAAAAAGGACGCGTCAAGAAAATGCGGGGGATGATCGACACAATGCTTGTCGTCTTTCCCTTCGAGACGGAGATCTATGAAAAAGAGGGGATCGATGTCCGATTTGTCGGTCATCCCTTGCTTGAAGAGTTGAATGTCGGATTCTCCCGAGCGCAATTCTGCAAGCGATTCGGGATTGACCAGTCGAAGAAAATACTGGCGTTGATCCCGGGAAGCAGGGAACAGGAAGTGGAGAATCTGTTCTCAGTGATGGCACGGTCCGCTGCCGTTCTTCAGCGTGAAGAGGGATGCGAGATCGTCGTCGGCATAGCTCCGAACCTCAAAGAGCAGGTGTTTGAACGGTACCTTCCGCCGAATATTTCGCTGCATTTTGTCGAGAATGCAACGCATGAGACGATGAAATACGCGGAGCTTGCGATCGTCACGTCCGGCACTGCCACGTTAGAGACCGCATGCTTTGAAACGCCGATGATCGTGGTCTATAGGACATCGTGGCTGACCTATCTCATTGCCCGTCTGCTGGTGCGGGTGAAGAATATCGGCCTCGTGAATATTGTCGCCGGAAAGACCATCGTTCCCGAGTTGATCCAGCACAACGTGACCGTCCACAGGCTGGTCGCGCTGGCCTCCGGACTGATCAAGAATGATGAAACGCGGGGTGCGATGAAAAAGGATCTCTCCGTCGTTAAAGGGCTGCTCGGATCGAAAGGGGCGTCGGCGAATGTTGCGGAGACGATTTTGGCAGTTGGTCCTGCATAAGCGATAATTGTTGTCGCCGATGATGAAAAAAATCGTCAATGGGTTAGCGAAAAAGATGTTGTGGCTGGCGGCATTGATTTTATGCAGTACGCTCCGGATCAGGAAAAGTAATTCAGCGTTCTTTGAAGAACATCGGAAGGGGCATAAAAGGTCTGTCATTGCATTCTGGCACGGCTCCATGCTCGTCGGATGGTTTCTGCACCGCCCTCAAAAAGGGGCGCCGGCTGCGGCTCTCGTCAGTCAAAGCGAGGACGGCGAAATATTGTCGGCTGTTCTTGCGCGATGGGGCTACGATCTGATCCGGGGTTCGAGCCATATCGGCGGGAAAGAGGCTATGCAGTTGATGACCGGAGCCATTGATGATGGGAAGTCGCTGTGCATTACCCCCGACGGTCCGACAGGCCCAAGGCATCGGATGAAAATGGGTGCGGTCCGCGCAGCACAGCGCGCACATGTTCCGCTCTTTCTTGTCGGCATCGCCGCAAGACGAAAGAAAACATTAAAGAGCTGGGATCAATTTGAGATCCCGATGCCGTTTTCGAGGATCGACGTTCAGTACAGTGATCCCCTCTCGGTTCCTGATCACTTGCAGAATGAATCGCTCGATCTTTTTTTAGCAGAGGCTCAAGATCAACTCGCCGCCTTGAGCACAAAAGCGGAGCAGGCGGTGCGGTGACGCTTCGAAAATAAACAGCAGATGAAACCAGTTCCGGCGTTGTTTCCTTTATCATGGCTGTATGGAGGCGGGGTTGCTCTTCGGAATTTGTTGTATGATTGGAAGGTTCTCCCGGCGGAAAAAATCAACGCCCCGGTTATTTCCATCGGCAACATTACAGCGGGCGGAACGGGCAAAACGCCCGTCGTCAGCCTCCTTGTGAACCGGCTGGTAGGAAAAAATGTCCGGTGTGCGATCGTCAGCCGCGGCTATAAACGGAAGACCAGGGGACTGGTCGAGGTTTCGGACGGTCTGTCGGTAAAAACGAATGCAGCAAATGCGGGAGATGAAGCTTTCCAGCTTGCGACCCGGATGCCGAAAGCGGTCATCGTCGTTGACGAAAACCGGGTGAACGGCGCGCGATATGCTGTTGACCGACTGCATGCCCAAGCCGTCGTCCTCGATGACGGCTTCCAGCATCGTTCATTGGATCGCGACCTGGATGTAGTGCTGATCGACGCCGGTCATCCCCCCTTTTCAATGGCGATGCTGCCGGCAGGATACAGGCGGGATGTATTGAGCTCCTTGAAAAGGGCGGATGCGGTCCTTCTTACAAAGATAAGGCCCGGAATGGATATCGAAGGATTGAAGAAGGAGGTTCGTCGTTACTCGGACGCAAAAATTTTTTCGAGTTCGTTGACAACTACCTCCTTTAAGAGAGCGAAGACCGGGTTCAGCGTCGATCTGAATAGCATTAAAGGTAAACACGCCGTGGCTTTTTGCGGAATCGGTCAACCGGAAAGTTTCCGGGAAAGTCTTGAGGAACTGGGAATCATCGTTCGCTCAATGAGAACGTTTGAAGATCATCACCCGTATTCTCAGTTGGATCTGCAGCACGTTGCGGCGGAACAGGAAAAGATCAACGCCGAGTATGTCGTTACCACGGAAAAGGATCTTGCCCGGTTGTCTTCGATCGAAATATCCGAGCATGTTCCTCTTTTCTATCTGGAAGTCGAAATGGCGGTCCATGAAGAGCAGGAATGGAACGCCCTGATAGATTCGGTGCTCAGCACAAGACATGAATGATGAAAATCGGCATCACGAAAAATACGTCGGAGAAAGGAATATTCAGCGCTTATCAAGGATGGCTTTTACGGTTCAATCCAGTGATCGAATTTCACGAATTGTCTTTTCAAAGGAATCAGCCGGACGAAATTGAACAATGCGACGGTCTGCTGCTTACAGGAGGAGGTGATATTGACCCGAAGGTGTACGGTAGAGGCGATGGCGCAGCGCACACGGAAGGCGTCGATGGCAAACGGGACGGATTTGAATTCAAGGTAATAGAAAAGGCCCTGGCAAAAAGGATGCCCATGCTTGGGATCTGCAGGGGAATGCAATCGGTGAATGTTTATTGCGGAGGGTCGCTTCACATCGATCTGGCATCGAGCGGTTTTTCGCGGCACGATGATGCTGAGGGAAAAGGCCGGCGGCATACCGTGCTCGTTGAGCCGCATTCAATGCTCGCATCGATCTGCGGCCATGAGCGGGGCGAGGTCAATAACTCATCATCAAGGGGTCGATCGTGTCGGCAAAGGGCTGGCGGTCAATGCAAGGTCGGAAGATGGAGTTGTTGAAGGGCTGGAATGGGACGACAGGAGCACGGCGGCATTCCTCATCCTGGTACAGTGGCATCCCGAACGGATGAAAGATCTCTCGAACCCTTTCACCGATAAAATCGGGAGGGCGTTTTTGGAGGATGTCAGCAAATGTAAGCAATACTCTTAATTCACTTGGTCAATCAACCATTAACACGACACACAACAACAACACAATAAGAAGGAAAAATTACAACGATGGCTAAATATGTGTATTTCTTCGGCAATGGAAAGGCCGAAGGCAAGGCTGAAATGAAAAACCTTCTCGGCGGCAAAGGTGCGAACCTGGCAGAGATGACGAACATCAATTTGCCTGTGCCGGCAGGGTTCACAATTTCAACGGAGGTATGTACCTATTTTTATGCGAACAAGAGGACGTATCCGAAATCACTGCAGGCCGATGTAAAAAAATCGATCGGCAAAGTGGAGAAGGCAATGGGAGCGAAATTCGGCGACCTGAAGAATCCGCTGCTCGTTTCGGTCCGCTCCGGCGCCCGTGCTTCAATGCCGGGTATGATGGATACGATCCTCAACCTCGGTCTCAACGACAAAGTCGCCGAGGGTCTGGTGAAGAAGACGAACAATCCGCGTTTTGTCTACGATTCGTACCGCCGGTTTGTCCAGATGTACGGCGATGTTGTCCTCGGTTTGAAGCCGGTCCACAAGGATGAAATCGACCCGTTCGAAGCGATCATCGAGGAGAAGAAGAAATCGCGCGGAGTGCATCTTGACACCGAATTGAACGCCGACGACCTGAAAGACCTCGTCACGCTGTTCAAGAAGGCGATCAAAGAAAAAACGGGAAACGATTTTCCGCAGGAACCGATGGAACAGCTGTGGGGCGCGGTCGGCGCCGTGTTCGGTTCGTGGAACAATGACAGGGCGATCGCATACCGCAAGATGTACGACATTCCCGAGTCATGGGGAACGGCGGTCAACGTCCAATCGATGGTCTTCGGCAATATGGGGGACGATTCCGGGACCGGCGTGGCGTTTACGCGCGATGCGGCGACGGGCGAGAACGTGTTCTACGGCGAATATCTCATGAATGCCCAGGGGGAGGACGTTGTGGCCGGAACCCGGACACCGCTTCCGATTTCCCAGCTCGCAAAGGACAACCCGAAGATCTACAACCAGCTCGACAAGATCCGCAAGACCCTCGAGAAGCACTACCGCGACATGAACGACATCGAGTTCACGATCCAGCAAGGCAGGCTGTACATGCTCCAATGCCGCGTCGGAAAACGGACCGCGTTCGCCGCAATCAAAATTGCCGTTGATATGGTCGAAGAAAAATTGATTTCCGACAAGGAAGCGCTGAAGCGGATCGAACCCGATCAGCTCAACCAGCTTCTTCGTCCGGTATTCGACCTGAAGGAAAAAGAATCGGCAGTGAAGAGCGGACGGCTCCTCGCAAAAGGACTGAATGCGGGGCCGGGTGCGGCGACCGGACGCGTTGTGTTCAACGCTCCGGATGCCGAGGCTTGGAAGAAAAAGGGAGAGCACGTGATCCTCACGCGCATCGAAACTTCCCCCGAAGACATCAAAGGGATGGACGCGGCCGAAGGAATTCTCACCGCCCGCGGTGGAATGACCTCGCATGCAGCGCTTGTTGCCCGTCAGATGGGCAAGGTCTGCGTCGCAGGCTGTTCCGCGCTCGACATCGATTACTCGACGCACACCATGAAAGTGAAGGGAAAAACCATCAAGGAAGGGGATTGGATTTCTCTCGACGGAACGACGGGCGAAGTGATCGAAGGAAAAGTCGCTACGAAGCCGTCGGAGGTGCTCCAGGTGCTCATCGGAAAAACGCTGGCGCCGAAAGAAGCCCCTGTCTATCAGCAGTATGCGAAGATCATGTCGTGGGCCGATAAGTATCGGAGACTCAAGATCCGGACGAACGCAGACCAGCCCGACCAGGCGCTCAATGCGGTCGCTTTCGGGGCCGAGGGTATCGGACTCTGCCGGACGGAACATATGTTCTTCGGCGAAGGGAAGATCGGTCCGATGCGCGAAATGATTCTTGCGGACACGGTCGAAGAACGCCGTGCGGCGCTCGCAAAACTGCTGCCGCTGCAGAGGACCGACTTCGAAGGAATCTTCGAAGCGATGAACGGCCGCCCGGTGACGATAAGGACGATCGATCCCCCGCTGCATGAGTTCGTTCCGCACGATGAGGCCGCACAGCGCCAGCTCGCCTCTGAGATCGGCATCAGCTACGAGAAGGTGCATCACAGCGTCGAAAGCCTGCATGAATTCAACCCGATGCTCGGTTTTCGCGGATGCCGTCTGGGCATCATCTTCCCCGAGATCACCGAAATGCAGTCCCGCGCGATTTTTGAAGCGGCGGCGAACATTCAGGCGAAGGGGATAAAGGTCGAACCCGAGGTCATGATCCCGCTTGTCGGCAACGTGAAGGAGCTCGAGCACCAGGAGAAGCTTGTTCGCCGCGTTGCTGCCGAAGTGATGCAGGAAAAAGGGATAAAGTTCAAGTACCTCGTCGGGACGATGATCGAGATTCCCCGCGGCGCGATCACGGCGGACGAGATCGCTACCGTGGCCGAATTCTTCAGCTTCGGGACGAACGACCTGACGCAAACGACGCTCGGCGTCAGCCGCGACGATGCAGCCCGGTTCCTCATTCCGTACGTGGAGAAGGAAATTTACGCCAAGGATCCGTTCGAGGTCCTGGACCGCGGCGGCGTCGGCGCGTTGATGAAAATTGCCGTCGAAAAAGGGCGCTCAGTCCGTTCCGACCTTAAGGTCGGGATATGCGGCGAACATGGCGGTGAACCGTCGAGCGTTGAATTCTGTCATGAGATCAACCAGAATTACGTCAGCTGCTCGCCGTTCCGAGTTCCGATCGCACGCCTTGCCGCTGCCCGCGCCGCGTTGAAGGATGCGCCGGCGTCAAAAGCAAAGAAAGCGTCGAAAAAGAAGTAAGCGGTACGCAGTGAACAGTTAACAGTAAGCAGTAGTCAGTATGGAGTGTATGGTTGAGGGTGTTTCATACTGATTACTGTTTACTGAATACTGATTACTGCTTACTGAAATAATCCACCCGCTCCCGTAAGAGCGTTTGTTCAACTAAAGGGAATGTTTCCCCAGAAAGAAACATCAGCGCGATGAAACTATCGGATTTCAAATATCCTCTTCCGCGAAACCTTATAGCGAAGCATCCGGTTTCGCCCCGTGACCGTTCGAAGCTCATGGTGTTGAACCGGAACGATGAAAACATCAGCGAAGAACATTTTCGCGATATCGTCGATTTCTTTAAGAAGGGGGATTGCCTTGTCGTGAACGAGACGAAGGTGTTCCAAGCCCGCCTCTATGGAAGAAAGGAAAAAACAAACGCCAAGATCGAAGTGTTTCTCCTCCGCCAATTGAATGCCGCGGATAATATCTGGGACGTTATCGTCGACCCGGCGCGTAAAGTGCGCATCGGCAACAAGATCTATTTCGACAACGGCAACCTGGCGTGCGAGGTGATCGACAATACCACATCGCGCGGCCGGACGGTACGGTTCAATTATGAAGGAGATTTCTTCAAGCTGATCGAAAAGATCGGTAAAACCCCGCTGCCGGCATACATCAAACGGGACCCGACGGAAAAAGACAAGGATTCCTATCAAACGGTCTACGCAAAAACGATCGGCGCGGTAGCAGCGCCGACTGCCGGTCTCCATTTCACCAAGCCCCTTCTCAGAAAAATTGAGAGAAAAGGTGTGAAGGTCGTCTCCGTCCTGCTTCATATCGGATTGGGAACGTTCCGGACCGTCGAGGTGGAAGACCTGACGAAACATAAGATGGACTCGGAGTATTTTGAAGTAAGCGAGCAGACGGCCAACGTCGTCAACCGCGTTATCGACAACAGAGGAAACGTGTTTGTGTGCGGCACCAGCACGTGCAGGGCGCTCGAGTCCAGCGTCACCACCGACGGCCATTTGAAGGCGAGCCGCGGCTGGACGGACAAATTTATTTTCCCCCCGTATGATTTTAAGATTGCCGACAAACTGATCACCAATTTCCATATGCCGGAATCGACGCTGCTCATGCTGGTCGCCGCGTTTGCCGACCATGATTTCGTGATGCGGGCCTACAAGCTTGCCATCAAGAAAGGGTATCGGTTCTACAGCTACGGCGATGCCATGTTGATTCTTTGAGACGTTCCTAACCTTCTCATCGTCGTATGTTCTCCGAACGGTTTCTCATTTCGGCGCTCGTCAACATTGCCCTCGTCGCAGGGTTCGCCTATCTTTTTACGAGAAAAAACCTCCTCGCTTATTTCTCGAGCGGGCGGTGGTGGCTGACCTGGCTTTCGATCGCGATCATTACGCTGATGGACGAGTTGACGTCCATTTTTTATGCGCCGAGCGAGGCCTTCCGCGTCATCGCCTACCATGCGATCGTCTACCTCGCAGTGACATCCATCCTGATGCGAATTCTCTCGACACGGATGGTGGAAATCGCCGAGATTCTCGAGCTGCACGGAATACGCGGAGGGGGGGTCTATTCGTTTTCATATCTCGTTCTCGGCCCCACCGTTTCGTTTGTCGCCGTCGCCTCGATTCTTGTCGACTACGTTCTCACTGCCAGCATCTCGACCGTCAGCGCCATCGAAAACGGGATGGCATTCTTTCCGATGTCCGCAACGGGAAAATTTATCCTTGAACTCGGAGTCATCTGGTTCGTCGCCGGACTTAATATTATCGGCATCAAGGAGAACGCAAAATTCACCTTCGGCATTTTTGTCGTCGCCGCGATTATCCTCATCAACCTTCTCTCCGCCGGCGTGCTTCATGCCGATGCGCACAGCGTGCATCGCGTCGGAGAGACCTTCGTGAGCGCCGCCCAGAAATTCGATGAAGGGAGCTGGTTCAACACGTACTTTCTGATCATCGTCAGCATATCGAGCTGTATCCTGGCGTACTCCGGCATCGAATCGGTCGTGCAGACGGCCGGGCTCGTCAAGTCGTGGCACGACATCAGGAAAGCGTATATTTTTCTCGGCGTGACGATCGGTATCTTTACGCCCGTGCTTTCGATGATCGTTCTCTCTTCAAGGATCGACGTCTCGGCGCACGAGACCGATCTGATAACCCAGTTTGCGAAAATGGTCGGCGGAATTCCCTTCGGGTACATCGTCGGGATCCTTGCCAGCGTTCTGCTGATGATGGCGGTGAACACGGCGTACGTCGCCTCGAGCGAGTTGATGGAGCGGGTCGCCCATCGGTACGGGTTTGGATGGATCATTAAGACAAACAGGCGACAGTCGCTCTACCGGATCCATCTCTGCAGCGCATTATTCTTCACCTTCATCGTTTTTGTCACCAACGGCAGCCAGCAGACGTTGGCTGAAATGTACGCCGTCGGGCTGCTTGCAAGTTTTACCATCAATATGGGAAGCCTGTTGATTTACCGTTACTCTCAGGGTACAAAAGATGTCCGCGGCTATAATACCTCCAGGGTCGGCACGTTTGTGCTCTTCATCGTCCTGTTAAGCTGTTTCCTCTACCTTGCGTACGAAAAACCGTACGGCACGCTGACCTGGGGGACCGTCACTGCAGTGTTTCTGTTCATCGGATTGCGTGTCGCAAAACAGCGCGCGCCCGAGATCAAGCAAATCAAGCAAACCGACGTCCCGATGAAAATGATCTTCAGCATCGCGGAAAACGACGCTGAACATATTCATGTCTATTTTCGGCGGCCGCAGGAAGAAGGTGTGGAGGACAAAAAATCGACATCGGTCTACGTCAGCTTTTATTCGCCGAGGCAGGGCATCCCGGAAAAGCTTGCGCCGAATCATTTCCGCTTCGCCAATCGCGGTCAAACGCTGTACGACAGCATGGTCGAGATCCTGTTCGCGCTCGATTATGAGCTGCCGGACAAGAAATTCACCATCCATTTTGGCTGGCCGCTGTCATCATGGATTGACCGCCTTGCGATCGGCGTCATGGTCTTCAGCATTATGCGTCTGCCGAAGAACTTTCCCCGGTTCAATTTCGTGATCGAATATTTCGGGAAATCGGTCGTACCAGCAACCAAGTGAGGTCCAATGTTTACCAGCGTTATCATCCCGGCGGCCGGCGCCGGAGAACGAATGGGAGCCACGGTCAGCAAGCAGTTCCTCGCACTCCGCGGAAAGCCTATCATCATCCACACGCTAGAACGTTTTCAAATGTGCGGTGCCGTTGATGAAATCGTCATCGCCGTGCAGCCCTCAAGCCGCCAGCAGGTTGAATACCTTCTCAAAGAATTTCATATTTCCAAAGCTTCAAAAATTGCCGAGGGGGGAAAACGGCGTCAAGACTCCGTTGCCAACTCGTTACGTCTCCTTCATCCTCGATCGGACATCGTGATTGTTCACGACGCCGTTCGGCCGTTCATTCAGCAGCGGGTCATCCTTGACTCTCTTGAAAAGGCCAAATTGCATTCTGCCGCCGTGGTTGCAGTTCGGGTCAAAGACACCGTGAAAATCGGAAACGACAAAGGATTTGTAGAACGAACGCTTGACCGCTCTCTTCTGTGGTCGGCTCAGACTCCGCAAACGTTCAGGCGCCAGGTTCTTCTCGATGCCTATGCAAACGCCGCCCGTGAAAATATCGAGGCCACGGATGACGCTTCCCTTGTTGAGCGGATCGGCATCAATCCGGCGATCGTCGAAGGAAGCTTTGAGAACATCAAGATAACGACTCCGGGCGACCTCGATTTTGCCGAAGTGTTAGCGGGCCGGTTCAAAGATTAAAAAGAGAGGTTCCATGGCGGTCAAGAAAATATTGCTGCTCGGCAATCCCGTTCTGCGGACACGATGCAAGAGGGTTGAGAATGTCGCTTCATCGGCGGCTCGTTCGACAATCCGAAACCTGAGGGATACGCTCAACGATTTTCGTTCACGCCGGGGGTTTGGCAGAGGAATTGCAGCGCCGCAGATCGGTGTGCAGCTTAGGATCATTTTCATCAATCCGAACGGTCTCGGCCCTCTTCTGAATCCGGTCATTACCAAACGGAGCGGCAAGAAATTCAGTGTGTGGGATGACTGTTTTTCTTTTCCGGAAATGTTAGTGAAGGTGCGGCGTCACGAATGGGTAGAAGTGTCGTATCGGGATGAATCCGGAACGAGGAAAAAGATGAGAGCAAAGGGGGCTCTTTCAGAGCTGCTCCAGCACGAAATTGACCATTTGAACGGCATATTGGCCGTTGACCGGGCCGTCAGTTCCAGGCATATCATACTCCGCAGCCAAAAGCGCCTCCTCGCTTGATTTTCATTAGGTGATTTTCTATTATTAATTCGAAGAAGCCATGATCCCCACTCACGACTTGGATGAACAATGGTTAATCTCGCCATCGTTATTGTTTTGAGTTACCTCGTCGGTTCTATTCCGACAAGCATCATTGCCTCCAAACTTCTGCACGGCATGGACATCCGCCAGCACGGGAGCGGTAATGCAGGGGGAACCAACGTTCTTCGCGTTTTGGGATGGAAGATAGGTTTGGCCGTCATCCTTGTCGACCTGTTCAAGGGGGTCGTAGCGACGATCTTTGTGGCCCGTCTGTTCTGGGATCCTTCGCTGCCGTTCCAAAACAGAACGCCGTTTGAAGACTTCACCGTTGTTCAGATCATCTGCGGTGTCGCGGCGATCCTCGGCCACATCTGGACGCTGTTTGCCGGATTCAAAGGAGGCAAGGGAGTTGCAACCGGGGCGGGGATGCTGCTGGCGCTCGCACCGGTGGAGTTTGCAGTTGCGGTCGTTATTTTTGCCGCTGTTTTTTCGAGTTCCCGCTACGTTTCGCTCGGATCGATCGCCGGGGCAGTTGCCTTTCCATTGACGATGTTCTTCCGCGAGAATATTTTTAAGGTCGAGATCCAGGGATATCACACACTTATCTTTTTTGCCATCGGCACATCGCTTCTCCTCATCTATACCCATCGAGAGAATATCAGGCGGCTCATCCGAGGGACAGAGAATAAATTGACAAATTTCCGCGGTTCGTCCCCACGCAGTTGATCTCCTCTCTCATTGCTTCATTCTTCATAACGCAGGTCTGCCATGCGCGTCGCTGTTCTGGGAGCCGGAAGTTGGGGAACGACTCTCGCTATACTACTTTCTGAAAATAGTCACGATGTGTCGTTGTGGACGTACCGTCCCGAACAGGCGAAGCTCATCCTTGAAACGCGGGAGAATCCGGCTTTTCTTCCGGGAATAAAAATCCCCCGGGAAGTTTCAATCCTGACCGATATCCAGGAAGCGGCGCACAAAAAGGACATTATCGTCTCCGCCGTTCCGTCGCAATTCCTTCGCTCTGTTATCCAGCAAATCGCTCACCACGAGTTATCTCAGACGATCATCGTGAACGTGGCCAAAGGGATCGAGAACCACTCGCTGATGACCATGTCCGAAGTGATGCTCGACGTTCTTGAGCATGAGAAGAGGGGAAACCTCGCGATTCTTTCCGGTCCGAGCCATGCCGAGGAGGTCAGCTTACGGATGCCGACAGCGGTCGTTTCGGCGTCGTTCAACATGAGGACGGCAAAGCTTGTCGCGTCAGCGTTCAGCACGCCGTACTTTCGCGTCTACATCAACGACGATATTCGGGGAGTGGAACTCGGAGGCGCGTTGAAGAACGTCATTGCTGTCGGAGCCGGCGTGGTGGAAGGGGCCGGGTTCGGCGACAACACAAAGGCCGCGATTATGACCCGCGGCATTGCGGAGATGACACGGCTCGGGGTGAAAATGGGAGCCCTCCCCCGCACATTTGCCGGGTTGACGGGCGTAGGCGATTTGATCGTTACATGCATGAGCAAACACAGCCGCAACCGTTACGTCGGGGAGCAGGTCGGGAAGGGGAGAAAATTGGACGACGTCTTGAAAGAAATGGTCATGGTCGCCGAAGGAGTCGCCACGTGCAGATCGTCGGTCGACCTGGCAAAAAAGCATTCCATCGAAATGGCGATCTTCTCGGAGGTCCACAAAATTCTTTTTGAGGGAAAGAACCCGCATCTCGCCACGGAAGACCTGATGACGCGCGAAGTGAAAGGCGAAACGTCCTAACTACCGATCATTTGACCTCTGTTTTCTGCCTCCACCGCCTGGATATTTCGCTTCCCCTAACGATTATTCTTCAACGCGAACCTGAACGGAATTGTCACCCACACTGCGACCGGGCCGTTGTTCATGACTGCGGGGGTAAAGACCCATTGCATCGCAGCGTCGGTCGCCGCTTGATCGAATAACTCCGAGTCGGTCTTTACCACTTCCGCCTTTTTCGCTTTCCCCTCTTTTGTCACCCATATTTTTACCCACACGATGCCTTCAATTCCGGCGCGAAGAGGAATAAGAGGATATTCAGGGGCCGGATTGACGACCGCGACCGGAGGTTTTTCGATCGGCTGGAATGGGGGCGGCTCCGCTTCGCTGTCGCCGCCAGGCGGCGCGTCGATGACGACATTCCCACTCTCTCCGATTCTTTGATCGATGTCGGAGGTCGTCTTGTTAAGGTCGTCTTGAGTAGCGATCGTAGTCTCCGGAGAGACGTTCGCATCCGGCACCATCACCGGAGCTGCATTTGCCGGATGCGCTGCCGGCGTTGAGACGTTCACCGCTGGCGCTGCTAGCGTATTTGTGATCGATGGAGGCGGCCCAAGTCTTGTCATATCCACGTGAATGACCGGCGGAGTTGCTTCTTCCTGAGCGAACAAGCCGGCACAGTAATAGCTTGCGACAATGACGAGGTGAAGGACGGCCGCAAAGAAAAGTCCGCGTAAAGCGAATGTCGGATATAACGACCGGAGTTCGATCGCGCCGTATCGAGCCTGAATTTGATTTGTCATCGTCGTCTCCTCCGAAGATGTGGCGTTTATATTGAATCCTGAGGCACTTATTTGTAATTTCTTTCATTCACCTGCTGATTGTTAATGTCATTAACTGATGAAAGGTAAATGAAATCATCTCTCTTCTATCTCCATAACGACGCGAAAATTCTTGACCTCATCAGAAAGGGAGATGACGAAGAATCGTTGGCGACATTATATAAAGCGAACAGGCGGCCGGTTGTCTCGTATGTGATGAAAAACAACGGTACGGCGGATGATGCTGAAGATATCTTGCAGGAAGCAGTTGTCGTATTGTGGGAAAAGGTCCGTTCGGGACAGTTTCATTATGAATCGCAGTTGAGCACGTTTATTATGGGGATTGCAAAGAATATCTGGCTTCGCCGGTTGGCTCGTCGCCGGAAGGAGATCCCTGAGGGAGCAAACATTGACGAAGCGATAAGCCTTGATCCGTCGCCGCTTGAAGAACTGATCGACAGCGATCGGTCGAGACTTGTCAGCGATTCGTTGAACAAACTCGGCGATCCATGCAAAAAATTGCTCCTTCTCTTTTATTGGGAAGAACTTCCGCTCGAACAAATCGCTTCAGTCATGGGTTTCGCAAACGCTGAAACGGCGAAATCGAAAAAGTATCAATGCAAAAAGGCATTAGAGAGAATACTGAAAAATGAGTAATAGCTCTCACTGGACGGACGACGCTGACGTACTCGACCGGTATGTTCTCGGTCGGCTTGAGGAGTCGGAACGGACGCTTCTCGATCGGCATCTGAGCGGATGCGAACAATGTTCGAAGCAAGTTGAGGCCGAGCGCGAATTCGCGGCCGGGATTAAGCTGGCGGGAAGAGAAAAATTAAGAGAGGCGCTCCGGCAATCTCTCAAGACCGACGAAGCGAATAGTTTCCAGCGGTACCAACTGATAGGTCTTGCGGCTGCCGTTCTTGTCGTATTGGTTGGCCTGGGCATCTTCCGGTTTTATTCCGGCGGAATTGAATGGCCGGTAAAGTTTTCGTCGAAGAACTATATCATAAAACAGGGTCCGGCCGATTCGTCGGCTGCGGCACAAGGGAGCGCGATCCGACAATCACCTCAGAATGAAAACCTTGGGACCGAAAGCGCCAATGGAAATCAAGCGCCGCATGCTGAAGAATCGGCGCTTCCCGAAGGCCAAAGCGCCGGCTCATTTTGGCTCCTTGGCACTGTCGTTATGATCCCGGAATCCGGCGCTCACACACCGGCGTCAGCAGAAAGAAGCCTTCCGGCAAAATTCTCGAAGCAAGGGGAGGTCTTCATCATACATCAGGACGGAGTTTCACAGACGATCACGCTCGCCCAGCGGACGCTTCATCTTCTCCCCCATGGACAAGTAAACCAAAGCAGCGCATACAAAACGGTTCAGACGCTTGTCGAAAGAACTGCGAACGGATTGAGCCTGACTTTATACCAGGAAAAATTATTCCGGGAGTCTCAGATCCGGCGGGCAACCATTGAACCGGTGACGGAAGACTCGCTGATCGTCGATGTGGAACATGAACATATCGCCTACCATATTCCCGGGGGATGGGGAGCGCAACCGTCAACAAAAACTAATTTTGAACACCGGTAATCGGTGAACCCTTGCCGGCAGGCCGTCATCATTCATACTATTCCTTTGGGCTTCCATACTAGCGACACATTGCAATACGTCAAGGGCATCGGTCCGAAGAGGGCCGCTGCATTGAAAGGAATCGGCATCGACTCGGTTTCCAAACTTCTCTATTACATTCCCCGCGACTACCTCGACCGCTCCCGAATCACGAAGATCAAGGACCTTCCCAAATTGGTCAATGCCGGGTCGGAAGTGACGGTGATCGGAGCAGTGTTCCGGCAGCAATCAAAAAGAACCCGGCGCGGCAAGCAGATGTTCTTCCTCACTCTGAAGGATGAGACCGGATACCTTACCTGCATTTTTTTTGCCGGCGTGCAATGGTACCAAAAGGCCTTTGAGGTCGGAGAAGTGCTGGCGGTTTCCTCAGTACCGGAGCTGGATAAGCTGAATCGGCCGCAGTTTATTCATCCGGAATTTGACAGGCTGAAAACCAACGATGAGGATGATTCAACGGATTGGAATTCGCTGCTCCACACCGGCGCGATCATACCTGTTTACCGGTCGAGTGAAGAGCTGCGACAGGTTGGGCTTGATAACCGGGGTTTTCGAAGGATCATCCGGAGCGCGCTGCAAAACAACCTGGACGCTCTGAGGGACCATCTTCCTCAAGACATTCTGCAGCGCCGGCAGCTTTCGGCCATCCATTCAACGCTCAAAACGATCCATTTTCCAAAAACGTATCCTGAAAGAGACCTGGCCCTTGTCCGCCTTAAATTCGACGAGCTATTTTTCTTCGAATTGCTAATGGCGTACCGGCGACGCGAGATCAAGGGAGAACTGAAGGGGATTTCGTACACGATCAAAAGCGAATTGGCCCGGCAGCTCCTTTCTCGTCTCCCCTTCGATCTCACCGATGCTCAGCGGCGGGTCATAAAAGAGATAACCGGCGATATGAGCCTGCCGACGCCGATGAACCGCCTGCTTCAAGGTGATGTCGGCAGCGGAAAGACCATCGTCGCGCTGTTTGCAATGCTCGTAGCGGTTGAAAACGGAATGCAATGCGCCCTGATGGCGCCGACCGAGATCCTGGCCGAACAGCATTTCTTCACGCTGAAGAATTTTTTGGGAGATCTGCCGGTCAATGTTCGGCTGCTCATCGGGGGACAAAAGAAGAAACTCCGGGAAGACATTCTCGAAGATATCCGTAGCGGCTCGGCGAATATCGTCGTTGGTACTCACGCACTTCTCGAGGAGCACGTCGCATTCGCCAGCCTCGGTTTTGTCGTGGTGGATGAACAACACCGTTTCGGCGTCGCACAGCGGGCTCTTCTTCGTGAAAAAGGGAAAGGAAATCCGGACGTTCTGGTGATGACGGCAACACCAATTCCCCGTACGCTGTCGTTGACCCTGTACGGCGATCTTGACGTCTCCGTGATCGATGAACTTCCGAAAAACCGGCGGCCGGTGAGAACGGCGGTCCGGACGGAGAAAGAAAAGAAGAATGTTTTCAAGTTTGTGAAGGATGAAATCCACGAAGGGCGCCAGGCATATATTGTCTATCCCCTTATCGAGGAATCGGAAAAAATCGACCTCAAAGCAGCCATGGTCGAGTTCGAAAAATTAAAGAGAGAATTTCCTGAGCTCAGGCTTGGCTTGTTGCATGGGCGATTGCCATCCGATGAAAAAGATGATCTGATGGCCGATTTCAAAGCGAAAAAGATCGACATCCTCGTTGCGACAACGGTCATCGAGGTCGGCATCGACGTCCCGAATGCCACCATCATGATCGTGGAGAACGCAGAACGGTTCGGCCTTTCACAATTGCATCAGTTGCGGGGAAGGGTTGGGAGGGGAGCGGATCAATCATATTGTGTCCTTCTGACCGATGACCTTGCGATGAAACGAAAGGCACAATTTGCATCAAACCGGGCAGAGGCCAATAAACAGAACTCCGACATCTCGCGGCGGCTTGAAACGATGGTGCAGACAAACGACGGATTCACAATTGCGGAGGTCGATCTTGAACTGCGCGGTGCCGGGGATTATTTCGGCACACGCCAGAGCGGGCTTCCTTCGTTCTTTGTCGCTGATATTGTCCATGACAAGGAAATACTTTTGCAGGCACGTGAAGAAGCATTCAACCTTGTCGCGCGCGACCCTCACTTGCGATTGCCGCAGCATACCCTCATTCGTACACAATTCGAATCGGTGTACAAAGATCTACTTTCGTACGTTCGAATCGGCTGATCCTTTCCTAAAAAATTGTCTCAAAACTTTTTCCGAAAACATTTCCTGTCTCTACTTCGCATGGAGAGACGAAGAAATTTTTTTTCCAAAATCTTCCCTATCAAAGAGTCTGCCACTCTGACAACTTTGGCCTCGTTTCCTAAGAAAAGTGCTACTTTTTTCTTGACAACGTGTCTAAAAACATTATATTTGTAACTAGAGTTGGGCAAGAAAGAGTCATCGTATCGGCAACCAGTATGAAAGGTATCGAAAAGTTCTTTTGGTACTCCCCTGAATGGACGTAGCGCTAGTCTACAACATGAAGAAGGAAGAATCCGATGCCGCCGAAAACGGCGTCGAGCCTTCTAGTCAGAACATCACTGATGTCAGTACGCAAATAGCAGAGAAGTCAACGAGCGCTGATACGTACGCGGAGTGGGACACGATTGAAACTGTGACTGCTGTCCGCGACGCGCTTGCTCTCCGCCACTCCGTGACGATGATCGAAGCCGATGAAGATGCGTTTGAAAAACTTCGCGGCCGCCGTCCGGAGATCGTCTTCAACATCGCCGAGGGACAATTCGGTGTTTCACGCGAAGCACAAATTCCTGCGATGCTGGAGATGCTCAACATCCCCTATTCCGGGTCCGATGCGCTTACCCTTGCGGTCTGCCTCGACAAGTCCCGGGCAAAAGAGATCCTTTCCTACTATAAAATTCCCACAGCAAAATTTTCGGTTCTGTATTCTCTCGCGGACCTTTCGGCTTTGCGCACAAATTTCCCGTGCATGGTGAAGCCGTTGAATGAGGGGTCGAGCAAGGGAATTTTCGATGCTTCGCTTGTGCGGAATCAAAAGGAACTGCAGGCGCAGGTCGAAAACGTCCTTGTGACCTATAACGAGCCCGTGATTGTTGAAGAATTTTTGCCGGGGCGTGAGTTTACGGTTGCTATGCTTGGCAACGGGGATGATGCTCGAGCCCTGCCGATCGTCGAGATAAAGTTTGATTCGCTCCCGAAGGGCGTCAACCCGATCTATTCGTTTGAAGCGAAGTGGATCTGGGATCAGGCGTCGAATCCGCTCGATATCTTCGAATGCCCCGCCCGATTGACGCCGGCGCTCAATGATTCCATTGTAAAGCCTTGCAAGGACGCATACAAGGTGTTGAGATGCCGCGATTGGTCGCGCATCGATGTGCGGCTGGACAAGAACGGAGTCCCGAATATCATTGAAATCAACCCTCTTCCCGGCATTCTTCCGAAGCCGGAAGACAATTCGTGTTATCCAAAAGCAGCGCGGGCTGCGGGCATGTCATATGACGAAATGCTCAATCGTGTACTCGATGAGGCCCGCAAGCGCTGTAAGTTGCTGTAGCGCCCCTAACTAGTTGAAAAAGAACGAGATACAGACAGGCTTATTTCACAAATACGGAGTATGGTATGAGAAAAAAGCTACATGTTTCGGTTATTTTCAACCAGCCGACGATTCAGACGTCGGAGGGACGGAAATTCATCTCGGAGTCCGGGATGATTCAGGAAGGGGCGCTTGCGACCGCCCGGGCTAACGGCCTGATCGACATGTCTGAAGTAGGAGTGGTCGAAGAGCGTGAGCAAATTCAGACCGCGCTGAGTGAACTTGGGTATCAGACGTCGATCTTCAACATGTCCAACGATGTCGAAAAACTGCTGGAGTTTCTGAAGTCCGAGAAGCCCGACCTTATTTTCAACCTTGTTGAATCGCTCGGCGATCAGGCGATTCATGAGATGCACGTCGCCGGCATTTACGAGATCATGGAGATCCCTTACACCGGTTCGCCGACAGTCACCCTTGGCACGTGCCTGAACAAAGCGCGTACGAAGGAGATCCTTTCGTTCCACGGTATTCCGACCGCGAAATTTATTGTCTGCAAGCATCTGAATGAAATAGTGGTCGACGATTTCGACCTGTCGTTTCCTCTTATCGTGAAGCCTGCCAAAGAGGATGCCAGCGTTGGCATTGACAACGATTCGATCGTCGAGTCGTTGACGGCGTTGAAAAAACGCATCCGCTACATCTTCCAGCAGTATGACCAGCCGGCCATTGTCGAAGAATACATCGAAGGCCGCGAGTTGAACGTCGCTATTCTCGGTAACGGCAAGCCCACCGTTCTTCCGATCTCGGAGATCGATTTTTCCGGGCTCCCGTCCGGCTATCCGAGGATTGTGACGTACGATGCGAAGTGGGTGACGGGTTCCGTCGAGTTCGAGGGAACAAAAGGAGTGTGTCCGGCCGATCTGCCGCCGACGATCGAGGCGCGCGTGAAGGATCTCGCGTTGCAGGCGTTCAATATCATGGGATGCAGGGATTACGCGCGCGTGGATTTCCGGCTGACGAAAAACAACAAACCATACGTTCTGGAAGTGAACCCCAACCCCGACATTTCCGACGATGCGGGGTTTATCCGGTCGACGAGGACGTACGGATACACCTTTAATGAGACGATCGGAAAGATCGTCGAGTGTGCGTTGAAAAGAAATCCCTAGACGCATCGCGCTTTATTCATTACGACAGCAATGAACATCCGCCCGCTTCAAAGCGAGGACAAAGAACCGATCGAGAAGCTTTTGAGAGCGACGGACGTTTTCAGCAATGAAGAAATCGATGTCGCGATCGAACTGATCGAGATTTGTTTGAACGACAAGCAGCAGGGCGATTATGAAATATTCTCTTACGTCGATAGCGCCCAGCAGGTTGCCGGGTATGTGTGCATCGGGCCGACGCCGTCGACGCAGGGAACATACGATCTGTACTGGATCGCCGTCACTCCCTCCGTTCATGGCAAAGGAATCGGCTCGGAACTTCTTCGGTTTGTTGAGGAGCGCATAAAGGAAAAGGGAGGGCGTCTCATCATCGCTGAAACATCGTCGACGCCGAAGTACGAAAAGACGAGAGCGTTCTACGAGAGAAAAGGATTTCAGCGGCGGGCATGCATTACCGATTACTACAAGCCCGGAGATGATCTGATCATCTACGGCAAATATCTCTAACTATCTCAGGTATTTTTTTATGGAACTCTGGCAGGAAATGTTGCGGGCAAGTGTGGACAGCGGCAAGGATCTGGTCGAGCGTTTCAATTTCGACAAGGACCTTGCGGACAAGCTCAACTCCCTTTTTCATATCCGCATCAACCCCTACTATCTCAGCCTCATCCGGTATCCCGGCGACCCCATATGGCTCCAGTGCATTCCCGACGCCCAGGAATTGGTCCCCGACGATTTCCCGCTCGACCCGCTGAACGAAGAGGGGGACAGCCCGGTTCCGAGCATCACACACCGGTACCCGGACCGTGTGCTTTTTCTGACGACAAGCCAGTGTTCGATGTACTGCCGTTTCTGCACCCGAAAAAGAAAAGTCGGCGACTCGGGGAAGATCAGCATGAAGTTCATCCAGTCCGGTCTTGACTATATTGCCGCCCATCCTGAGGTGCGCGACATCATTCTTTCTGGGGGCGACCCGCTCATGCTGACGGACGTCATGCTCGAGAAGATCATTTCCGGGCTCCGCGCGATCCCGCACGTCGAGATCATCCGCCTCGGCACAAAAATGCCGTGCGTTCTTCCGCAGCGCATCACGCCGAAACTCTGCAAGATGCTCAAAAAATATCATCCGATCTATGTGAACACCCACTTCAATCACCCGTGGGAATGCACGACAGAGGCCAAACGCGCCTGCGAAATGCTTGCCGACGCCGGCATTCCGGTCGGCAATCAGGCCGTGCTGATGAAAGGGGTCAACGACGACCCAGACGTCATGCTGGAGTTGATGCGCAAGCTGCTGACCATGAGGGTGCGCCCGTATTATCTCTACCAGGCGGACATCACCAAGGGGGCAAATCATTTCCGCACTCCGGTCAGCGTTGGGTTGGACATCATGGACAAGCTGCGCGGCCACACCTCCGGGCTTGCCATCCCGCATTTCGTGATCGACGCTCCCGGCGGCGGCGGGAAAATTCCTTTGCTCCCGCAATATGTGCTCGGCAGGAGCGGCAATAACATCATTCTCCGAAATTACAAGTACGACATCTACCAGTACCCCGATGTCGAGGAGGAAGAAAAGAAGCCGGAAGCGCAGCTTGAGAAACGCTATATGCGCAAACGGCCGAAACCCGCGCGGAAGAAGGTCTACGAAACCAAGCCGACGCGCGCCGATGCCATGGCGGAATAACGACAACAGTCCCGTTCTTTGAGCGGGACTTGTTGTTTCAGGCGAGACATTCCGCTGATTCTCTTGAGATGAAACAATGATGCCGAGACAGATCTTTATTCTGCGCCTTTTCGGTTACGCCATTCTCCTCTACATCTGGTGCCTTCTTCCGTTCAATTTTTATGAGCCCACGCCGGCATTTCACCTCCCTACTATTCTATGGCTTATCCATCTTTTTATTCTCTACATCCATGAGGCGGGACACTTCTTCTTCAGAATGTTCGGGGAGTCGCTGTATATTCTTGGGGGATCGATCATGCAAGTGCTGGCCCCCTTCGTGTGGTTTTTGGTCGCATGGAGGGAAGAATCTGCGAACGCGCCAGTTGCGGTTTTCTTTACCGGCGTGAGCCTTGTTGATGTCAGCATTTATGTCCGGGACGCTGAAACAAGGATCCTCCCGCTGCTGGGCGGCCACCATGTGAAGCACGATTGGGCAACGTTCCTCGGCGACCATGATATGCTCGACTGGGGGGTGCCGCTCGGGAATTTGTTCTTCTTCACCGGACTTCTCGCCGCTCTCGGCGCGGTCGTATGGGGAGTGAGACTCTCCTTGATGCTGTATCAACAAGAGCGGCTTGAAGCATCAAACCTATCGATTCCGGACGGCCCGGATTCATCATCGCCTGCACCCTGATCTCCCTTCCTTGTTTCTCATCCCGCTTTTGGCTAAATTTTTTGCGTGAGAATCCCAGACGATAAGATCCAGGAAATCCGTGCCGCGACCGATATTGTCGAGTATATCGGAACCTTCGTGCGCCTGAAAAAACGGGGCAAAAACTACATCGGCCTTTGTCCGTTTCATTCCGAAAAAACTCCGTCATTTAACGTGAGTCCCGATAAAGGGATGTACTATTGCTTTGGCTGCAGCCGTGGGGGGGACGTGATCAAGTTCGTGATGGAATGGGAGAAGGCGACGTATGTTGAGGCGATCGAGATCCTTGCTGAACGCGCCGGCATCACGATCGTCAGGACCGAAGAATCGTTGCAATCTGCAAGCGAGACCGAAAAACTTTATTCGGCTTGCTCATTTGCCGCGAAGACGTTCTATAGGAATTTAATGAAGACCGATGAGGGAAATTTCGCCCTCAAGTATTTTCAATCCCGCGGATTCTCCGATAAGACAATTACGGGGTTCGGCCTCGGCTATTCGCTGCGCGGATGGGACGCTCTGGTAAAGCAAGCGGGGGATGAGGGGATCAAGCCGGAATATTTGGAGAAGGTCGGACTGGCGCGCAAACGGGACGACGGCGGCCATTATGACGCATTCCGCGGCCGGGCGATGTTCCCGATCTTTTCGACGACCGGCAGAGTGATCGCTTTCGGCGCAAGAAAATTATACGACGATGATACGCTCGGCAAGTACATCAACTCGTCGGAAACCCCCATCTACCATAAGAGCAAGATCCTGTACGGACTGCATCAGGCAAAGGAAGCGATTCGGGAAAAGGACTCGGCGATCCTTGTCGAAGGCTATGCGGATTTAATTTCGGTTTTCCAATCGGGCATTCACAACGTCGTGGCATCGAGCGGCACCGCGCTCACGGTTGAACAGATCCAATTGATCGCGCGATACACCAAAAACGTGATCTTCGTGTATGACGGCGACTCCGCCGGAGTCTCCGCGATGACGCGCGGCGTCGACCTCATTCTCGAGAACAATCTGGATGTCCGTGTCGCGGAGCTCCCCCAGGGGGATGACCCGGATTCTTATGTGAGAAAGAAAGGAGCGGACGGTTTTCAGGAAGTTCTCTCGAAAGCCGTCACGTTTGTCGATTTTAAGGCGAACGCACTGCGCCGGGAGGGGAAGCTTGATTCGCCGGAAGGGAAGGCGGAAGCGGTGCGGACTCTTGTTCAGACGATCGCGAAGATCAAGGATCCGCTGCGGCAAACGTTCTTTATCAAGGACGTGGCGGAGAAATACAAACTCTACGAATCAGCGCTTCTTTCCGAGCTGGAGAAATTTACGCGCAAAGTGCCCGATCGTTTCCTTGCCGTTCCGCGAGTCAACTCAAACGAAGCAGCCGGCGTTGACAATGCAAAGAACAAGGGGGCCAAGGAGGCGACGGAAATACCGGTAGAAGAAAAAGAGCTGCTTCTTGTTGCGTTTGAAGAACCGATGCAAATGATCCCGTTTATTTTTTCATACGTGCATACGGACGAGTTCTCTCATCCGCAGACAAAGGAAGTCGCGCAGATATTGGTCGATGAATTCGACAGCAGCGGCAAGGTCGATATTCATCAAATCCTGCAGAGTGCATCATCGGACGCGTTGAGGAAGCTCATCGCTGAGCTTTCGTTTACCCCGTACCAGCTCGGTTCCCGATGGGAGAAAGTCGGTGCACGGTTGAGCGATACCAGAACGCTGGAGCGGGCGGAGGGGGCGATCAAGCGGTTGAAAAAGAAGGTTCTTGAACGTGAGCTTGCTGAGAACCAGCAAAGGATGAAAGATGCTTCATTGAACGGGGAAGACACGGTCAAGTTTTTAAAACGCCACCAGGAGATCTTTACGTCGCTGAAAGAGATCGAGAACGCCAAGCTAAAGAGACCGGTAGAATAGCGTTCAATTCACTCCGGCAGACATTTCAGGCCGAGTTTATCGTGCTCCAATTTTGATTGACAGGGTTCTCGGATCCCCTTACATGTTTTTGATGATTGCCTCTCCGAATTCCGAACACTTCACCTCTTTCGCCCCCTCCATGAGCCGCGCAAAATCGTACGTCACGGTCTTGGACTGAATGGCTTTATTCAGGCCCTTCAAGATCAAATCCGCGGCTTCTGTCCATCCCAGATACCGAAGCATCATCTCGCCGCTGAGAATTAGCGAGCCGGGATTTACCTTGTCCAAGCCGGCATATTTAGGGGCCGTGCCGTGCGTGGCTTCGAAGACCGCATAACCGTTCTGATAATTGATGTTTGCACCGGGGGCGATCCCGATACCTCCTACCTGCGCAGCAAGTGCATCCGAAATATAGTCGCCGTTCAAATTGAGTGTAGCGATCACTTCATATTCGGCCGGACGTGTCAGGATCTGCTGCAGGAATGCGTCCGCGATGACATCCTTGATCAAAATTTTCCCCTCGGGAGGATTGCCGCCGCACTCTTCCCACGAAACGACTTCCTTTGAAAATTCCCGCTTGGCCAGCTCGTAGCCCCAGTCGCGGAATCCCCCCTCGGTAAATTTCATGATGTTCCCCTTGTGAACAAGCGTCACTGATTTCCGCTTGTTGACGATCGCGTACGTGATCGCCGCGCGGACAAGCCGCTCAGTCCCTTCCTGCGATACCGGCTTGATCCCGATGCTTGAGGTCTTCGGGAAGCGGATCTTTTTGACCCCCATTTCTTTTTCAAGCCAGCCGATGATTTTTTGGGCCTCGGGGGTCCCGGCTTTCCATTCGATTCCGGCATAAATGTCCTCTGTATTTTCGCGGAAGATCACCATATCCACGAGTTCCGGATGTTTCACGGGGGAAGGGACGCCGGCAAAATACTGGACGGGGCGGAGGCAGACATACAGATCGAGCATCTGCCGTAGGGTCACGTTAATGGATCGGATCCCTTTGCCGACCGGAGTCGTGAGGGGTCCTTTGATTGCGATGGTGTATTCCTTGATCGCTTCGAGCGTATCGTCATGAAGCCATGTGTTCTCGCCGTAGACGGTGTTGGCTTTTTCCCCCGCAAAGACTTCAAACCAGCTGATCTTTTTCCTTCCGCTGTACGCCTTCGCGATCGCCGCATCGAACACTTTGTTCGAGGCGCGCCAGATGTCCGGTCCCGTGCCGTCTCCTTCAATAAAACAAATGATCGGATTATCCGGAACGTTGAGTTTTCCGCCGGTGACGGTGATCCTACTTCCTGATGACGGCGGTACAAGTTTTACGTACTTCGGCATAGCAGATTCCTTTTGAGAGGTTTATTCGTGAATCGCAGCGCGGATTCTTGAGGCAACTTCGTTCATATCCGAACCTTGATAACGTTTCAGCTGGAGCACAAAACGGATATTGTCGCCTTCGTAGCGCGGTGTGATGTGGATATGGAAATGAAAAACTGATTGTCCGGCAACGGGGCCGTTGTTCGAGAAAAAGTTGAACCCTTTGAGATCGAAGCTCTTGACCAACGCGTGGGAAACCACGTGAACAGCATGCATGATGCCTGCCAGCTCGTTCTCAGGGACATCGAGGAAATCTCTATGATGGTTTTTGGGAATAACAAGAGCGTGGCCGTAATGGATCGGATTGACATCAAGAATTGAAATTGCGCAGTCGTTCTCGAAGAGAATTTCAGCCGGGGTTTCTTTGGCAATGATCTTGCAAAAAATACATCCCATGATCATTCCTTCTCCTCAGAACGGCGGATTCTCGGTAGTAAAATGTCGGCTTTGACTTTTCCCATAACTCTCTTATGACCCGGAAATCGGCAAACTGCATCGGGCGTGCTGAAAAAAATATCGAAAAAACGTCCGAAAGTCAACGAAACAGGGAGAATATTTGCCCTAGTTTATGAGCGTTCGCGGTCCTGAAGCAGCGCGGCACAGGACGGACAAAAATTTTCGGACTTCACGTCAATGTCTTCAGCCGCCGTTGAACTATGCATCACGCATTGATAATCGTGACAATGGACAAGCCCGAAGGTGTGCCCGAGTTCGTGAACGGCTTCCTTGATGAGCCGCTCATGAAGGAGCGCCGGGTTCGCCGGAAGGCCGTACAGCCTGTCGTCGAGGCGGTGCGTGGAAACGACCGCCATTTGCCCATCGAGCTGCGCCTCGCCGAACACATAGGTCAGGACGGGAACGAAGAGATCCACTGAGGTCACGCCGATGATCTTTCCCGGCAGGCCGTTAAACCGCTGCGTGAACGCGGAAATGAGGGAAGTGGAGTTGAATTGATTGCGGTAAGCGTCGAAAGCAAACGAAGGGTCGATCGATTTGGCCGTGTCGATCGATGCAGGGAACCTGAAAATGGATTCTAATGGAACGATCAGAGCCCGAAGGGCATCGTCATCGTACGGCTGAACCGGAACAACGAGGATCGGAGGCATGGGTCACGGCTTAATAAGGCCATACTTGGCGATTTTATTGTAGAGCGTTACCCGGTCAATGCACAGAATTTCGGCCGATCGCGTGATGTTCCACCCCGTCTTGGCGAGGATCGCCTCGATGTGCGCCTTCTCGACCGAGGCGATGGAATCATCCGTCGGAACATGATGATTCACTCCGAGCTGAAACGGCAGGTCGTCCGGCCGAATGGCGGGGGGTTTTGCCAGCACCATTGCCCGCTCGATCACATTCTCCAATTCCCTGACGTTGCCCGGCCAATCATACCGCACAAGCAGGTCCATGGTATCGGGGGTCACTTCGATGACCTGCTTGTTCATTGCGGTGGAATATTTTTTGAGGAAATGGTGGACGAGGAGCGGGATGTCCGTTCTGCGTTCACGGATCGGGGGTATAAAAACGGCGAAGACATTGAGCCGGTAGTAGAGGTCTTCGCGGAACGTCCCTTCCTTCACTGCCGCTTCGAGGTCGCGGTTCGTGGCGCAAATAATTCTGAAATCGCTGTGAATGACCTCATTCCCTCCGACGCGGGTAAATTGTTTCGATTCGATCACGCGAAGGAGCTGCACCTGCATTTTTTGCGAGATCGTACCGATCTCGTCGAGGAAAATCGTCCCGCCGTCGGCCATTTCGAATTTTCCTTTGCGGCGGTATTGCGCTCCGGTAAACGCCCCTTTTTCATGCCCGAACAATTCGCTTTCGAGAAGCGTCTCCGGCACGGCGCCGCAGTTCACGGCGATGATCGGGAAAAAGCGACGCGGGCTGTTCACATGAATGGCGCGTGCGATCAACTCCTTTCCCGAACCGCTTTCCCCCCGGATCATCACTGTCGTATCGGTTTGGGCAACGGTCTTCGCGAGCTCGATGACTTTTTTCATTTGCGGACTGGTGCCGACGATTTCCGATTCCTGCCCCATTGACGAAAGATGTTCGCGTAGCTGCGCATTTTCATCGGCAAGTTTTTTTTGCCGAAGGGCGTTGGTGACCAGGTGGGAAAGATGGTCCGGGTCGACCGGCTTCGTGACATAATCGAAGGCCCCTTCTTTTAAAGCCTGCACCGCGCTTTCGACGGAGGCGAATGCCGTGATCATGATCGTTGTGATCGACGGGTCGATCTCTCTCAACCGCTTCTGCAGTTCAAGCCCGCTCATCCCCGGCATCTTGATGTCGAGGAGGATGATATTCCATGGGCCGTCGGTCATTTTTTTAATTGCATGATTTGCGTCCTCCGCGGTATCGACACGGTAGCCGTCCTGCCTGAACCATTTCGAAAGCGAATCGCGGACGACGAGTTCGTCATCGACAATGAGAAGGCTGTTCTGTTTAGCTGATTTGTCGTTCATGGCCGTTGTCAAGGGTAAGTGAAGAGGATGAACCGGTGTTCACATTGCGTGATGCCGTACGGGGAAGATGCAAGACAAAAGTTGTACCGCCGTGAAGTTTCGATTGAACGTCGATGGTGCCGCCGTGCCGTTCGATGATGCCGTAGACGACGGCGAGGCCTAATCCCGTTCCTTTTCCGTTTTCTTTTGTCGTGAAGAATGGCTCAAAAATATGGGGGAGGGCATTGTCGGATATCCCTATCCCGGTATCAGTGACGGTGATATCAATGGCGTCTGCGGAATGGCGTGCTTCGATCTTGAGCGCTCCCCCTTCGGGCATCGCTTCGATCGCATTGATCTCCACGGCGAGCACCGCCTGTTCGATCTGCTGCGGATCGCAGACCAGCATCAGCGGCTCCCGTTGGAAATCCGTTTCGAGCGCGATGTTGTGTATTTTCAAATGATGGTCGATAAGGCTGACCGTCCGCTCGATCGTTCCGCGGATATCCGTTTCAACAAAATCGCCGACCTTCTGCCTCGAAAAGAGGAGCAGATTTTTTACGATGTTTCCGCACCGGGCCGTCTCATCGGCAATGATCGTGAGGTCGCTTTGGATTTCCGCGGCCTCTTCGCCGGAGATCATGCCTTCCTTTACCATTTTTTTGAGCAGCTTGGCGTAGGTGAGCACACCTTCGAGCGGATTGTTGAGCTCATGCGCAACAGTGGAGGCCAGTTTGCCGAGCGAGACCATTTTTTCCATCTGGATCATATTGGCCTGCGCACGTTTCAATTCTTCTGTTTTTTGGGCAACGCGTCCTTCCAGGGTTTGGGCCCACTCCGTTAACTCGTTTCTCGCTCGTTTTAACTCATCGGCCATCTGGTTGAACGAAGTTGCAAGCCTCCCGATCTCATCGGCCGACCGGACGGAAATGCGGTAGTCGAGATTCCCTTTCGTGATTTCATGCGTGCCAAGCGTCAGCTTGTGCACGGGGATGTTGACCACCAGCCAAATAAAAACCCCGACG
Organism: Bacteroidota bacterium; assembly: GCA_035506275.1. Classification (NCBI taxonomy): domain Bacteria; kingdom Pseudomonadati; phylum Bacteroidota; species Bacteroidota bacterium. Next base: position 403,887 of record DATJPT010000008.1, on the reverse strand, counting down.
AAGGAGGTCATGACAAAAAACATAAAAAGCGCATTCCAGTACTGAGAGCGGTTCAAGCCGGCAAGATGTTCGTCGATCTCCTTTAGCGGCATCATGACGTCAAGAACGCCGAGGATCGTTTGCGACGGCGCATGGGCATGACAGTCGGCCGTTGAACAGGTGGAATCGTTCTTGATAGGGACGATCATCCCCAGCACTCTGTACCCTTTCGGAGAGGAAAAGATTCGGCTCAGCTCCCGCGGGTTGGGGGAGAGCGGAGCCTTGCCGGGAGAATGGCAGGCAGTGCATGCTTCAGCGGTCATGTCGACGTTTGTGCCAACTTCCCCCGGAACGGTCGAAAGAGTTATTTCTCCTTTTTTGTTGTAAATGCGGATCGCCTCGATGCCCGGTTCGTTGCCGATCGTGTTGATGATCTGATGAATATCCTCCCGTCGGTTCAGCATCATACTGTAGTTCGTCGAGCGTTTGATGACATCGCCGATCCGATTTGCGCCGACAATAGCGTCGCGCAGATATTGCTCGGCTTGATGGTCGATGCTGAGTTTTGTGAGGACCGCCGTTCCGACAAGCATGACAAAGAGGATGATCAAGAACACGCGGAAAGCGAGCAGGTTCAGAACTTTCATAGTTTTCTCTCCCCAAAGGAAGACAAGTACCGTGCCATTTCTACTTTTTGGGAAAAGCTGGCGGAAAGGCTTAAAAAACGGGGGGAGTGGGAGGGGAATTTTACGCAAAAATGCGAAATAATCCACGCGATTTTTGCTTTTCGAGAGAGAACGGCGGCGTGAGATTATTTCATGCCTTTGAAAAAATCCTGCTTATGATTTCAAAATATTTCTTCCGTCCAAGTATTTCATGAATGCTGATGACGGGTTCGCCCCCGTCGTACATTGTTGCTCCAACACCGGGCTGCAATCTGCCGTATGCTGCGGAAAATCTCTCTTTCATCGCTGCGATTTCCTTATTGACAAGCTGAGAGAATTCATCCGCGTTCAGGAGTGCGGCGTCCGATGGTGCCGTGTCGGCAATACGCAGGATCCATCCTGATGAATACGGATCGTCGAGAAGAAGATAAGGATGGTCGACGAGGTCTGTGTTGGCATCGATTCCGGCGCCCGAAACCGCCGGCCGGAGGGCGATCGTTCCTTCGCGCATGGCGAGCCATGCGCACGGTGAATTGTGTTCGACGCGGCAGGGAGTTTGCGGCAGCACAATGCTGACAACCGGCCGCAAGAAATAAGCGCCGATGTGGTCGAGGCCTATTGTCGCTGTCGTTGCAGAATCATTTTTTATCCAAAGATGCCCTTTGTTGTATCGTCTGTCGTTAGGCAGCGGGATCTCTAACAACGGCCGGAAGAATTCTTCCAAGCTTTGCTGGAAATGATTGTGTGGAGCGTTCACGTTTTCCATGGAGTCATCCGCAAAAGTGTTATGAAATAGTTCGGTCGGAAACTTTCCGGCTGCATCATCTGGGTTTGTGCAGCCGGAGTTCATGACGACAGCAATGCTTGTTTGATCCTGCCGAAATCCATCCGTCGTATCGCAGGAAGGCTATTGTATCACCGCCCCTTCGATGCCACTTCCAGGTCTTTCATCCATACGCGGTCGGCCGATTGAGCCTCCGCGTGTCTTTCATGATCGACGAAGACAGGGAAGTTTTTCGCCACATAATAGAACGCGACAAATCCAGCCGTGCCCAGCGCAACCGTAATCGAAACCTCCTGCCATGACGGAAGGTACGTCCGCTGCGGCCAGTGTTCCATACTGGTGACCGCAGTGTTCATCCTGTTCGCTACGAATCCGAGTATGACAAGGATCGACGTATAGAACAGCCCCTTCTGGCTCATCCTGACCTTCCGGAAGAGAAGGAGGACAACAGGGACGATCACGCCGACCGTAATTTCAAGAAGAAACAGCGCGCTTTGGTAGGTCGGCTGGAAAACGTATCGGAGCGCATCACGGCTCATCAGGTCCTGGACCCGGACCGTGAACAATAATGCAAGCACGACGGTCAACACACGGGCCAGTTCCGAGAAGAGCGGCATCTCGATCCGGCGTCCGAATGCGCGCGCCGACATGAACGACGAGAATATCACCATGGAAATGCCGGCCGCCACGCACGAAATGAAGAACAGAAACGGTACGATATCCGAAAACCAGAGAGGATGCATTCGTTCCGGAACGACAAGGTACAACGAACCGAACGACGATTGATGCAGTGTCGAGAGGACGACGCCGGCGACGACCACCGGCAGGGAAATGGTCCGCAGCACTTTGATCGGAGCGTGCAAATGGAATTTTTCCAGTACCACCGGGGCGAATTCGAGAGTGAGCACGGTGGTGTAGAGAATGATGCACCAGGTGATCTCGAACATCACCGAATGCGGATTCCACATGACCAGCGGATGCCAGAAATTTTGCGGACGCCCGAGGTCGACGACCAGGACCATCACCACCAGCATGTAGCCGATGTACGCGGTGAGAATCGACGGGCGGACAATCGGTTCAAACCGTTCGGCATTCAGAATATGCACGGTTGCAGCGATGGTAAATCCCGCCGCCGCGAGTCCGACACCGATAAAGTCGAATCCGATCCAGAACCCCCAGGGGAATTGATCGCTCAGGTGCGTTGTTGCGCCGAGCCCCATCGTGAACCGCTGAACCGCGGCAACGGCCCCGACCGCCATCAGCATGATCGCGGCGGCCTTCCAAAACGTCACCTTGTGAAAAAGAAATGTTTTCATAATAATTTCGCCCTCTCTCCGTTTCGCTTTGATTCCAGTAGTTTTTGTTTTTCCTCCGCTTCGAACCGTGCAACCTCTGTACGGCGCGCTGTGATCCAGTGGATGCCGAACAGAACAACGCCTGCCGCGACGGAATACTTTGGAACTTGCGAAAGGACCTTCCACGAGAGCTGCGGGATAGGATTATTCGGGAGGTTCATCGGGAGTCCGAGCTTCTCGAACGGAATGCTGGAGATATACAAGACCGATGTTCCGCCCGCTTCGGTAAGCCCGTAGATATAGTTCACGTACGTCGCGGGGCTGGCGTCGATCCGTTTCCGCGCCTCTTTGATCATGTCATCTCTGTCGCCGAAGACTGTTGCGTCGAACATGCATGCTTCTGCGCACGCGGTCTTCCCGCCTGCGGCGATGCGCTCATAGCACATTTTGCATTTCTGGACGCGCGGTGAAACGCTTCCCCATTCGTACCGGGGGACTTCAAAAGGACATGCCTGCATGCAATAGCGGCAGCCGATACATTTGGTCTCGTCATACACGACGGCGCCGGTGTCCGTTTTCTTGAACGCTCCGACGAGACAAACGGAAACGCATGTCGGCTCGTTGCAGTGCATGCACAATTTGCGGACAAAATTCTGGTCATCATTGAGGCTTTGAACGACGGTGTAATGCGTTGCCGAAAGTTCTGCGGCCTCTTCCTGGGGAAGGTGGTTTGCTTCCGCGCAGGCGCGTGCGCATTCCCGGCATCCGACGCACTTCGAAACATCGATCAATAGCGCTTTCCTGCTCATCATGGTCATCTCCGCCAGCGTTATTGGACATTAAGAAATTGGTGTTCGAATTTTTCACACTGTTCAGGCGTGAAGTCATTAAACAGACCGTCAACCGGTGCGCCGCCGTCCTGCAGAAGAACAGGGGAGAGCGAGCCTGCCTGCATCGATTCGGCGATAAAGTCTTTCAGCCGTCCGAGTTCCTGCTGAATCCAAGCGCGGCTCCGTTCGCCGAGCAGAAATTGCGTCAATTCCGATGCCCGCTGCGGCTTCATGGTGTATGCCCAGCCGTTGACAAAAAGCTCTTCCTTCATTTTTTCCGGTTCCTGTTGAAGGTCTTCATTCACCGCGACGACTTCTCCGTCGATCGGTGATTGAACCGTGAGCGTTCTCGTCCCTTCCTGCAGCCGGAAGAGAGCTTCCCCCTTTTTCGCCGACGAACCGGGAGCTTTGAGAAACGAGATCGCGGGTTTTTTCATCATCCGCAAAACAAAATCATCGGCACCCACGCGGACATTACCGGAGGGGAAGAGATTGAGCCACGTATGCGACGGCGCGAAGAAAATTCCGGCCGGCACACGCATCGGCGATGGCGTGAGGGGTGCTTGAGCCGCGGCGAGAGCGGTTTTCTTTTTCCGTTGGACGACATAATCGATTCCGAGGAAAAGGATGATCATCGTTAGAAATAATAGGACTGTCATAGGAGTTGCCTTTTTCAAGTATTGAGTGTTGATTGATCGTTGTTAGGGAAAAATTCTTCAATTAAGATCCGCCATTCTGCGCTGCTCGTCATATCGCTGACGCTGTCGATAATTTCGCCGCCGTCCTGCATTACGATGCCGAGACGGGGGGAGAACCAATGAACGAGATGAGCGCGGGTTGCTTCCTGCCATCGGTCGGCCGTGACCCCCTTAAACAGCCCCTTCAACTCGACTCCCAGGTTTTGCGGAGCGATCTTTGCAATCCATCCCCTTTCCAACGGGGAGTTGTTGACGATTGAAGGGGTGCCGGCAAGGTGTTTGTTGATCGCAACGATCGTTCCGGAGATCGGGGCAATGGCGGGGAGTGATTTATCGCCGTGTTTCAGGGTGGCGAGAACTTCACCCTGACGAATTATCGATCCGGCCTGAGGAAGTTCAATGTTGTTGATGTTCCCGATGAACCTCTGGGAAAAGTCGTCCACTCCTGCAATCACATCGCACGAAGGTTGAACGAGCGCCCACATGTGCCCGCGGTGGAAGTAGCGTTCTACGGTCTCGGTTGCAACCGGTAAACCGGCTTTCACGGTGGCCGATGATTCGGCGGAAATTTTCTTTGAAAAGGAGAGGTACTCCGCTGTCAGGAGTATAACCACCATCAAGATGAAGAGTATGGCGACCATTTCAATTCCTCTTTCGATGTTTTTCTGCCAAAAGTAATTGAAATAATCATGCCAAGAAACATCATCATTAGATGAGATTCTCTAACACTGTTTGAATCAGCGGCTTAACGGAGATGAGGCGGAAGGTTGTAGAGATTTGGGAGGGAGTAAATGTATATAAATTCAACAACCGTTTATCTATACATTGAGTAAATACACCAATTTTTGCAACAATAGGGAAAAAGAAATTGTAGAAATACAAAACACTATACGTTGAATATTTCAACAAATACTACGGCTAATCTTTTTCCCAGAGCGAATCGAGCATGTTGGGGTCACTAATAAACAATTTTGCGCAAAATTCACCGGCGAATTTACCGCTCTTCTTGCACTGTGCTAGAGTCTTTTTGATCGATTCTGCATCTTCTATTCCGCTTGAAAAACAATAGTTCTCCAGGGAAGTACTGCATTCAGTGCAGAAAATTGTTTTTGATGATTGACTCTCTCCTTTGTTGTCGGTTTTAGACATAAAAATGCAACTGTTCTGTTTGTTGATCTTTCTTCTTCCCCAGTCCGACTGCAACTAACAAAATTTTGCCGTCAGAGTCAATCAAAGCGTGCGTCTGCCGCAAGTCGCTTGAAGATCACGAAATGTTCTCCAAACGGGATCGGTTCCGTATACCCGTCCCCTTTAAGCGCCGTAAGAACCCGCTTCACGCTTTCCCCGTATCGCGAAATGTCCACCTGGCCTAATTGGCCGTGGTTTTCTTTCGATTTCGATATTGAAAAGCTGGAGACAAGCGAATCGAAATTTCCTCCGGCCTGAAGCATTGCAAACACTGAATCGGCAACTTCGGCGGTTTCGCACTCTATTTCCGCCAGCCCGATGTAGACAGGGATCTCAAATTTCACATGCGCGTGGAAATTGATCCACATTGCGATCGGTTTCCCATTATGAATTGCCGGAGAAAACTTCCATTGTTTCATCCGTTCGCCGGCAAGCGAATCCCATACTGCATCATTGGTCGGGTTCATCAATTGAGCTCTAAGCACCGAACCATCCGCGGCGATCAGGATCCTAAGGTCGAGCTCGGAATGGCTTAGAAAAAGCGCTTCGCTCATAGGGGGAAAAGGCTCCTGTTCTATTAGCCGCGGCAATATTTCCGGCATATCGACCGACCCGGTCGAACCACATCCCCATAACAGGAAACAGGCGAGAAAATACAACCCTGCAAGTTTCATATGGCACCTCCTAAAATAAAAAAACCTCATTCGTCCATGATCGCTGGAGTTCCGAGGTTCTTTATTTTTTCATCGCCGATTCCATGCCTCCTCCTTATGGAGTTGGAATCATATGGACAATCATCAGAAGTGTGCACTAGCGGGCACACGCCCAAACTCTAGCGGAAAGATGGAGATCTTTCCGGACAATGTCAAGAGACCGTTGGCCATGCCGCCGGCCCGCTCCAGGAAAGTTATTTCTTCCTTTCGCCAAATTTTACTACAAACTCTTCAATTCCTTTTTCGATCTGACCTGCAATCCGTGACCTGAAATTGTCGTCGAGCAAAAGCATCTCGTCCTCTGGGTTCGACATGAACGCAGTTTCCACCAGCGCGTTGGGAGTTTGGGTCAGCGAATTAAGGTTGAAATTAAAGCTGCCGACGACTCCAAACTGGTCGAGCCCGAGCTCCAGCATTTTGCCGTACAGGATCTCCGCCAAGGGGGCGAAACCGATATGACGATAATATGCGCTTGTCCCCTTAGAAATATCGGGGTCTGCAGACGCGCTCGCCGAGTTTGCATGAATGCTGACCAGCAGCTGCGCCCCGGAGCTGAGGATCTTTTCGGTCCGGTCCGTCATCGAAACAGTTTCGTCGGTTGTTCGTGTCATAACGACCTTCGCTCCTTTTTGACGCAAAAGCGTATCGAGATGCTGGGCGACGGAGAGCGTTATTTCCTTTTCCTTTCTTCCCGTTGCGCCGATGGCGCCATCATTGTCCCCGCCGTGACCGGCATCGACCGCGATGATCAATCCGGCGATGGCGGAGTCGGCGGAATGGATCACCGGGGGGCGGCGGACCGAAATTCGCATCGTAGAACCGTTGTCGTAATTGATGTCATATCCCCAATGCTGCTGGTAGTTCAACGCAATGGTAAGGCGGTATTGACCCGACGCGGCCTGGCTCCATGTCACGTTCTTTATGCCGCTTCCCGAAAGTTGATGCGTGATCCAATTGGTGTTCGAGGTCGCTCCGAAAATGTCGACGACGATCGCTGCCGGGTCAACAAGCTGCTGGCTGAGGTAAGGGAGGCGCTGGTCGAGCGCGACGGTGACGATGTCTTCCTTATCATTGCCCGAAATGGAAAGGGCCCCGATGAGGGAACGCGGGCGAGGCGTTTCAAGCGGAAGAAGCTGTGCAAACTCTTCAGGAAGCCACCCCTCCATTTCGTCCCCGAGTTTCACCTGATATTGGTCCCCGAGCTTTCCAGTGACGACGACTCTGATGCCGGGCTTGAGGAATCCCAGTTTCGCGCCTCCCAGTCTATCGGTCCCGACGCTGGCATTTAAGTACGGCCGTTTGCCGATCAGCTCTGCCACGCGGGGAAGTTCTTTGGGGAGGATGGTTACCTTTCCTTTCGAATATCCTTTTTCGCTTGAGAATATATTTTTGGGAATCCGAAATTTTATCTGCACTCCTCTTGCCTCGTCATCGTCTTTCACTTTGTAGCTGCCGGCATAGATCCCCCCCACTCCGCCGGCTTTCGAGACGGGAAGCTCGGACATCGCAATGCCCGACTCCACTCCCGGAATGTCGAAGTATGCTTTGTGCCCGGGACTTCCCTTGAATTTGACCTCAAGGATTCCGTCCTTTCCCAGCCAAATATCCTCGGAGGGTTCCATCATGATTGTATCGATGGAAATCGGCTCCTTCGGCGATGTCTTCGGCGGCTCCGGTCTTTGCATGAAAATATTTTCCGCAGCCGAATCCCCGTTCGCCGAACGAACGACGAGCCTGAGGACGGAGGATCCGACCGGAACGTTGACGATACCGCAGAACGCCCCGCTGGCGTACACCCGGGTTTCTTTGCCGTTGATGAATGCCTTTGCATTCGGAAGAGTGGAGGCCGCAATGCGCTGGCGCGGAGCGGTCGTCACCAAAGCGCTGCTGTCGGGGACGACGACGCGGAGGAAGAGGGAGTCACCTGTCTGGGCATTCTGCGCATAGCCGATGCATGCCGGGAGAAGAACGAGTATGACCGAGTTGACGAGAGATCGAAGGTTATTACGCATCAGCATGCTTTCTTCCGTTTGTAAACAGCAATAACATCGGGTTCAAAAAATGTAATATAATAGAGCGTGAGGAGATTTGCACCACAGTTCTTTGGGAAGTATATTTGGAAAATTTTTCGTGGCCGATAAGGCCGAAAAGACCTTGGCGTGCGTCGCGCGGCGCAACTTTTCGCTCCCGGCGCCGTATACATGAAATCCCCCAAACTTCGTTCACTCTTACAAAGGTGCCGTTATGAGAAAAATGTGTTTGATGGTCCTTTTTACCGCCGCGGTGACCGCGGGCGTGTTCTCCCAGCAAGAAGCGCGGTTGCTGAGATTCCCCGCCATTCACGGCGATAAGATCGTATTTACCTATGCCGGAGATCTCTATACCGTCTCCTCGGCAGGCGGTGTTGCCCGGAAGTTGACGAACGATGTGGGATATGAAATGTTCGCTCGATTTTCTCCCGACGGTAAATGGATGGCGTTCACCGGACAGTATGACGGAAATACCGAGGTCTATCTGATGCCCGCAGAAGGGGGCGTTCCGAAACGATTGACGTTCACCGCAACGCTCGACCGCGACGACGTATCCGATAGAATGGGGCCGAACAATATCGTCATGGCATGGAAAGATAATTCTCATATCGTCTTTCGCTCGCGAATGAACGAACCGAATGACTTTAAGGGGCAGCTGTTCACGGTGTCAATCGACGGAGGGCTTCCGGAACAACTGCCGCTTCCCCGCGGGGGATTTTGCTCGTTCTCTCCGGACGGGAAAAAAATGGTCTACAACAGAGTGTTCAGAGAGTTCCGGACGTGGAAACGATACCGCGGCGGACAGGCGGACGACGTCTGGCTGTACGATTTCGACACAAAGACGACGACCGATCTTACCAACAACCCCGCGCAGGATATTATCCCGATGTGGAGCGGGAATAAGATCTACTTCACCTCCGACCGTGATGAGAACAAACGGCTCAATCTCTATTCGTATGACCTGACCTCGAAAGAAACGAAACAACTGACAAGCTTCGCCGATTTCGACGTGAAATTCCCTTCGCTCGGGGACAACGCGATCGTCTTCGAAAACGGCGGTTTTATTTATCGGTTCGACCTCGCCACAGAAAAGGCCGAGAAGGTAAGCATCTTCCTCGATGAGGATCTCGCCATCGGCCGGACAAGCGTTGTGGATGCGAGCAAGAGCATTGCAAATTACGAAATCTCGCCCGACGGGAACCGCGCTCTTTTTGGCGCCCGCGGAGAGATATTCACGGTGCCGGCGAAATACGGCAACACCCGCAACCTCACGAATACTTCCGGCGTGCATGAACGCAATTCAAAATGGTCCCCCGACGGGAAATGGATCGCCTACATTTCGGACGCCTCGGGAGAAGACGAGATCTATATGATGCCGCAGGATGGAAGCGCTCCGGGAACACAATTGACAAAGAACGGCGACACCTACAAATACCAGTGCTACTGGTCCCCCGACAGCAAAAAGATCATGTGGGCCGATAAGAAACTCCGGTTGCAGTACGTCGATATCGAGTCGAAGAAAGTCACACCGGTCGCTCAAGCCTCGGCATGGGAGTTCACCGATTATGCCTGGTCGCCGGACTGCAAATGGATCGCCTTCGCCAAGCCCGAAGACTCATCGATGACGAATATTTATCTTTACTCGCTGGAAAAGAAGGAAGCTGTCGCCGTCACCGATGGATGGTATTCTTCGTATGACCCCGCATTCAGCTCGGACGGAAAATTTCTCTACTTTGTTTCCGACAGAAGCTTCAACCCGACGCTCGGGCAGACAGAATTAGACCACGTCTACAACGACATGGCGAAGATCTATTTCGTAACGCTCTCGAAGGAGACGAAATCCCCCTTCGAGCCCAAAAGCGACGAAGTGAAGATCAAGGAAGCCGGCAAAGATCCGGAAAAATCGGATAAGAAAAAGGACGATAAGGAAGAATCGAAGCCTCAGGTGAAGGTCGATATCGACGGCCTGCAGCAGCGCATCGCGGGGATTCCGGTGACCGCGGCAAATTATGGGAACCTGACTTCATCGGGCGACAAACTGTACTATATCCGCAACGGAAGCAAAGATGAAAAGGCGAAATTCCTTTTCTATGATTTTGAAAAGCTGAAGGAAACCGAGCTCGGCGAATTCAACGGCTTTGAGATCTCGGCCGACGGGAAGAAGGCGATCGTCGGTCAGGATGGTTCGTATGCGATCATCGATGTGCCGACCTCGAAGATCGAGATCAAGGAAAAATTGAATCTTTCCGACATGAAGGTGAAGGTCGATCACCATGCCGAATGGAATCAGATCTTCAACGAGGCATGGCGGCAGATGCGCGATTTTTATTTTGCACCGAACATGAGCGGAGTCGATTGGGAAAAGGTCCGCAGGAACTATGCGCAGTTGGTGCCGTACGTGAACCACCGCGCGGACTTGACCTATATTCTCGGCGAGATGATCGGCGAGCTGAGCACCGGCCATACCTACGTCGGGGGAGGCGAGATGCCGCACGCGGAGCGGATCAAAACAGGTCTTCTCGGCGCAAAGATCGAACGGGATCCCGTGTCGAAATACTATCGGATCGTAAAGATTCTTCGCGGGCAGAACTGGGACAACACGCTCCGGTCCCCGCTGACGGAAATCGGCGTGAATGCGAAGGAAGGGGATTATATCATCGCCGTGAACGGGAAACCGGCTACGGAGATCAACAATATTTATGAGTCTCTTGTCGGCACGGTCGGCAAGCAGGTCACGCTGACGCTCAACGGCGAACCGAAGGAAGAAGGGAGCCACGAGACCGTCGTTGTACCGACCGGCGACGAGCACGAGCTGTATTATTTCAATTGGGTTCAAACGAACATCGATAAGGTATCGAAAGCCACGAACGGAAGGGTCGGGTACGTGCACATTCCCGATATGGGATTCCACGGCTTGAATGAGTTCGTGAAGTACTATTATCCCCAATTGACCAAGGAGGCGCTGATCGTGGACGTCCGCGGCAACGGCGGCGGGTTTGTTTCGCCGATGATCATCGAGAGGCTCGATCGGAAGATCGCAATGATCGACATCGCGCGCAATACTTCGTTCAGCGCTGACCCGTCTGGGACCATGGTCGGCCCGAAGGTCATGCTCCTCGACGAATTTTCCGCGTCGGACGGAGACATCGTTGCCTACCGGTTCAAGCAGTATAAAATCGGACCGGTGATCGGAAAGCGTTCCTGGGGCGGCGTCGTCGGTATCCGCGGAACGCTTCCTTTCCTTGACGGCGGTTTCCTGAACAAACCGGAGTTTTCGCGGTACGATATTGAAGGGAAGGAATGGATCATGGAAGGGCACGGCGTTGATCCGGATATTGTCGTCGACAACGATCCTGCGAAGGAATATATCGGCATCGACGAACAGCTTAACAAGGCGATCGAAGTGATCCAGGAGCAAATGAAAACCCACCCGGCAAAACTTGCTCCTCCGCCGCCGTATCCCGACAAGCACAAATAGCCAAGACGTTCTTCAGCGAGCTCCAGAGTCTTTTTTGATCTGGAGCTTTCTTTTTATACAGTGTTAGTCCCCGCGGTTGGATTGATTTTCCCTCGAATTGTTTGTATCGTGTGTGGAACAGGATTGTCATGGCCGTACAGCATTCAAAATTTGAAACCGAGCTCCAGGTCCGCCCCGACGACATCGACATGAACAATCATGTTCATAATACCCGTTATCTGGATTATGTCCTTGCGGCCCGCTATGACCAGATGGACCGCTGCTATAAAATGAACATGGACGAGTTTCTCAAACTCGGCTACAGCTGGGTTGTCAACACGACCCATGTTGAACATAAACGCCCGCTCAAACTTGGGGAAAAAATTATTGTGCGGACCTGGATCGAAGACCTGGTGAAAGACGGCGTCAAAGTTTGTTTTGAGATATTCAAGAAAGAAAACAACAAGCTTTCTTGCGAAGGGTATATCCATTACACGATGGTGAACCGGAAAACGGGGCGGGGGGAAATCATCCCTGAATGGATCGTTGCAAAGTATTCAATTTGAATACAGCAGAGGGACGGATCAACAGGTTTTGTACGTCAGCCAAGGGGGATGAAGATGCAGCCATCGATATCCAAACTTTTCCCGGTTTGGATATTTTGTTTTAGAAACTTTTATCGCCGATTTTATTTCTCAGCGACGCCGCATGGCTTCCGGTCGAAATGACAGATCAGAGTTCCGTTTGCCGGCCGTGACAGTTCTTACTGCCTCCGCCGGCGCTGGGAAGACGTATGCCCTGACGCATCGGTATGTCCGGCTGCTCCTGAGTAATTCGGTCCCTCATCATGCGCTCCAAAATGTCCTTGCAATAACGTTCACCAATAATGCGGCAGCGGAAATGAAGCAGCGGATCCTCACGCTGCTGAAGCTTGCGGCCTTGGGCGACACAAAGACACTCGAGGATCTCGGCGAAAGCCTTTCGAGCGAGCCGGGGGAGATTCAATCGAAAGCGGCTTGGCTCGTCGATTCCATCCTCGATAATTTTTCCGATTTTCAGGTGAAGACGATCGACAGTTTCATGTCGACCGTGTTCAAATCCTCTTCGCTCGATTACGGCTATCATCCCGATTTCGAGATCCTGCTCGACGCGGACCGCATTTTTGACCTTGCGTTCTCTCAGTTCTCAAAAGAGGTGAAAGAAGATACTGCGCAGGCGCGCGTCGTCGAAAATATCGTCAGACTTGTTTTGGAGAACAGGAGGGGAGACGGAAATTTTGTTTGGAATCCTTATCGCGATATCGTTTCTCAGGTAAAGAACATCTACAGGGCGATCAACGGGAAGGCAAAACCTCTTGTCGCGGGGAGCGTATCGGCCTCGACTCCATCGCTGTCGAATGAAATAGAAAAGCAGGCCAAGAAGGTCGAAAGGCTCATTCGCGCTTCCGGTGTTTCCATCAATGCGCTGTTTGCAGCCGACCTCGCGCTTATCAACTCCGGCAATATTCACGCGTTGATCGAAAGGAAACTGAGGCCGACGCCGGTCAACAAGCCGAAGGGAAAGGGAGAAACCGCCGCGTATGGAAAATGGATCGGTGAAATCGAAACGGAACATCAGCAATTGAACGAACTGCTTCGCCGGTTCATCAAGTCCTATGCTGAAGAGTACTATCGTCCCTATGCAGAAGCTTTTGCGATGATGCAGCCGGCCGTTGAGAAGCTGAAGAAGCAGGAGGGGCAGATCTTCATCGACGATGTCTCCCGAACGCTTGCACAGCATCTCACGGATCAGGCCGTCCCCGAAATCTATTTCAAGATCGGCGAGACGATCTATCATTACCTGATCGACGAATTCCAGGACACGTCACAGATCCAGTGGAATAATTTGTTCCCGCTCGTCGAGGAGTCGCTTTCGAAAGGGGGAAGCCTTTTCGTGGTCGGGGACACCAAGCAATCGATCTACGGCTTTCGTGATGCGGATTGGCAGATCATGAAGGATCTTGCCGAAAAGAACCCCTTTCCTTCGGCCTTCCACGAAGTGAAATCGCTCGAAATGAACTACCGGAGCTTCGAGAAGGTCGTCTCGTTCACGAAAGACGTATTTCATGCAGCCATTCCCGCCGCGGGTTACGGGCCCGAAGCTGCGGCGAGCGGCTTATCGTCGTTTCGACAACGGGTGACCGAAGAACATTCCGGCAAGGGGTATGTTGAGGTTGATATTGTTGACAACGTGGAAGACAATCCCTACGAGCGAGAATCGCTTTATGAGATCGTCCGGGATTGCAGGTCGCGGGGATACCGGTACAGCGACATCGCCGTTCTTACGCCGACAAACGCCCACGTCATTGAAGTGAGCGGATGGTTGAACGAAAAAAAGATCCCGATCATTTCCCATTCGACGCTCGATGTCCGCCGCCGCAAAAGCGCCGGCGAGTTCATCGCCCTGCTGCGGTTCCTCGATTCGCCTGTTGACGACCTCTCGTTTGCGACGTTCCTTCTCGGCGATGTGTTCCGCCATTCTTTGGCAAAAAAGGGGTCTCTTCATTCGCACGATGAGTTCGCGCACGTCATCGCTGAAGCGAGAATGCATAACCGCAGCCCGCTCTACACGGAATTCCGCGCTCAATTCGGGCATCTCTGGGACGAATATTTCGAGCATCTTTTCAACGTCGTCGGCTATTTCCCCTTGTATGATCTCTTGTCCGAGGCATTCAAGATCTTCGACGTTTTCCACTCGTCGCCCGACGAGGAAGCCTCGCTCGTCAAGCTCCTCGAAGTCGTGAAGACGTTCGAGCAGCAGGGGATGAATACGATGAAGCATTTTCTCGACTTTTCCTTGGATGATTCGGCAGACGATGTCTGGAAGATCACCGTCCCGAAAGATCTCGACGCACTGCAGGTGATGACGGTTCACAAGGCGAAAGGGATCGAATTCCCGGTGGTCATCGTTCTGTTGTACGACCGCTCCCCAAGAGGAAAAAGCTTCGTCCTGCGGGAGAATGAAGATTCAATCTCGATCGTACGAGTCAATAAAAAGATCGCAGAGAACGTTGACGATCTCCGCGCGCTGGTCGAAAAGGAGGATTTCAGGGACAGGGTCGACGCGTTCAATCAATTGTATGTCGCTTTTACCAGGGCAGAGGAAGAAATGTACGTGATCGGCGTGTATAAAAAAGAGCCCAAGGAGCCGACAAGCTTTCTTCCCCAAACAGGGTACCGGCCGGGACCAAAACCGTCCGTCGCAATGAAGACATTCAGCCCCGAAAATGCCGTTCCATCGTTTCATCACACGATACGGAAAGCGCTCGACGTTCAGTCGTACCGAAGCTTTGGCGCCGCAGAAACGAAGAGAGGGGATTTTGTCCACCGCATTTTCTCTTTGATTGAGTTTATTGATAACGACGTCGACAGACAGCTTGACGCGCTTCTTGCCCGCGCCGGCAGAGAAATGACCCTGCAAATCTCGCCCGATGAAATACGGCCGCTCATCCTCGAATGCCTGCGAGACGGCACGATGCGAGAATGGTTTGTCAAAAAAGAGGGGCGGCGGGTCTTGCGGGAGCAGGATCTCGCGAACCGGGACGGGGTTCTCTATCGTGCCGATCGGATCGTCATCGACCCGAACGCGGTGACGGTCATCGATTTTAAGACGGGAGGGGACGAATCCGAGGACGAGTATATTGTTCAGGTCAGGAATTACATGGGAATGTTGAAGGAGATTTATCCTGCGAAGGACGTCCGTGGAAACCTTCTCTATGTCGATCTCAAAAGAGTCAGGAGTGTCTCATGAGCGAAGTGCTCCTGATCTCTGCTCAGGCGGATATTATCTCCGAAGTCGCGTCGCGCCTCGTCGCCGACGGAAAGGACCTTTCAAGGAACATTGTCGTTTTTCCGGGGAAGCGTCCGGCACACGCATTGCGAAGGGCATTATCGAAAACGACCGGGACCGGATTTCTCCCTCCTCAAATCTATTCCATCGACAATTTTGTCGATGCTGTGTGGAAGGATAAACTTGCCCGTTCTGAGAAGACGTTAGAAGCGTTGGATGCGGCGGTGCTGCTTCATGAGATTCACGTCAATGACGCGCGGCGGATCGGCGGAAACAATTTCACTTCACTCGATTCCTTTCTGCCCCTCGGGATGAAGATCTTTGGAGAGCTTGAGGAGGTATGGATCGCGGACATTCCGATTTCAAAAGTGCGGGAAGCGCTCACCGGAATCGAGTACAGCGGGGTCACGTCTCTCCTGGTGTTTTACGAACAATTTTATGCTCTCGCTGCTGAGCGGGGGTTTGCCAGCCGTTCAACGAAGTACCGGGCGGTGGCCGAAAAGATCGGGACCCTGGATTTTGCAGAATGTTCGAAGATCGTCTTTGCGGGTTTCTTCGCGCTCACGACCTCCGAGCGGGCCATTCTGCAGCACATGAGCCGGCTTGATGCAGTAGTGCAGATCTTCCAGAACGGTCCGGGCATTGCAGGCCGTTTGAAGGAGCTCGGAGTATCGCCGGAACTCCCGGCGCATCCATCGCACGCTCCCTCGTTCCATTTCTACCAGAGCGCCGATGCGCACGGCGAAGCCTTTGCCCTCACGAAGAAAATCGATGAGGCGAGGCGGGGGAACGGCTTCTCGCCCGAACGGACCGCTATCGTGCTCCCCGCGCCGGAAAATCTCTTCCCTGTTTTTCATCAAACGCTCGCGCTCATTCCCGACGACGACTATAATATCTCTCTCGGGTACCCGGTCATCCGGACGCCGGTTTACGGATTTCTGGAAACGCTGCTCCAATTGAGAGGGTCGAAGTACGAGGATCGTTACGCATCATCGGAGTATATCAATTTTGTCCTTCATCCGTACACGAAGAACATTCAGTATGAAAAGCGGTCGGATATTTCCCGCATCTTGTTCAACACGATCGAAGAGTTTTTTGTCAAGGAACACCGTGCTGATTTTTTTTCACTGGATGAACTGGAAGACAATGCTCCACTCTTCGAGCGCGCTGCTAAGCGCGTCGCCGCTCTTGGCGAGGGCATTTCGGCCCAATCGTTGAAAGAGCATCTCGCGTCGATCCACGCGCATACCCTTCGGGCATACGACACCGTCGAGAATATCGGCGCGTTTGCCGCCAGTACGGTGGACCTTCTCACCTACATCAATACTCACAGCACGGCGCAGCTCCATCCTTTTTTCCATCCTTTCGCCGAAGCGGTGGTTGAATTCCTGGAGAGTCTTTCAACATCCCTCCTTGCCGGCCGGCATTTTGATGAATTCACGGAATACAGCTCTTTCCTTCGGAATGCAATAAGGGCTGCCGATGTTCCTTTTACGGGTACGCCGCTGCATGGACTGCAGGTGCTCGGGTTCTTGGAAACACGCAACCTGCAATTTGACACCGTCTTTATTCTCGATGCCAATGACGATGTCCTTCCGGGGAACAAAGGGCAGGATGTCCTCCTGCCGGTACGGCTGCGCGAGTCGCTCGGGCTGTCGACATTCCGGGAGAGAGAACGGATGGCTGAATACTATTTCAGCTGCCTCATTCAGGGGGCGAAAGAAGTGCACCTCTTTTTCGTCCAGGACGGGAAGCGGGAGAAAAGCAGGTATGTGGAAAAGTTGCTATGGGAAAAAGAACAGAAAGAAAAACAGATTCAACCGACCGAATCGATTCAAACGCTCCGGTACAAGATCGCCCTTGCAAATACAACCCCCGCCGCGGTTCCCAAGACTGAAGCGATTGCCGCTTCCCTGAAAGATTTTGTCTTCAGCGCGACTGCGCTGGATATGTATTTGAAATGTCCGTTGAAATTTTATTATTCGTATGTCCTGCGCCTGCACGAACGGGAGGAGGTTTCGGGAGAACTGGAGTCTTCGGATGTCGGCGTCATCGTTCATCGCGCGCTGGCCGAATATTTCCGTCCGCTCAAAAACAAGCTGTTGGAAAGTAAAGATCTCTCCGTTGCCGCCCTTGAACATGCTATCGATGTTCTTTTCACAACAATGTACGGCGGCAGCATTTTTGGACCCGTCTACCTGCTGAAAAAGCAGGTGACCGCGCACCTGGAGAGTTTTCTTACGGCATATCAACTTCCTTCCCTGGCGAAGAAGATCGAACTGATCGAACTCGAACTTCCGCTTGAATCGCCGATCGGACCGTATCAGTTCAAAGGGAAGCTGGATCGGGTGGAGCGGCGGGGGGGGAACGTCTATATCCTTGACTATAAGACCGGCGGCAGCGAAAAATACTCGCACATCAATTTCAAAAAGCTCGTCCTTGATGACCGGGATACGTGGAGCGACGCCATCGGCTCGCTTCAGCTTCCCCTTTACGCAATGCTGTACGCGACGGCCTCGGGGATCCCCGTTCAAGAGATCGTTCCCGCATATCTTTTTCTCGGCCGTCACGATATTGATGAGACGATCGAGGCGCCGCTCGTTGACGGGTCCGCTTCATCCGCCGAGTCGTTCGCGGTCGCGGGGAAAATTATCGAGAGGTTGGCCGGGGAGATTGCAGACGTTGAACGGCCGTTCGCGCCGACAAAACATTTTGAACGCGAATGCCGGGCGTGTGCTTTTAAGTACATGTGCGGCACGCAATGGGCAGTCAACAGCAAACAGTGAACAATGAGCAATCAACAATGAACAGATGAACTAGAATAATTGTTGTGCAGAAGTACTGATCTTATTTACTATTGGAGGTCGTTCAGGATGGCGAAAGCGCGGAAATCAAAGATCGACTGGAACAAGGCCTTCCAGCCGGTCATCAAGAAGTACAAAAGGAAGAAGCATCCGTTGGACTACAAGAACCGGTACGAATTGCTGGTGATGGTGGTACTTTCTGCCCGGGATTCCGATAAACACATCAATGAGATCGCGCCCGCGTTGTTCAAAGCCTTCCCCTCCATGAAAGACCTGGCAAAAGCGAAAGCCGGCACATTGCGTAAATATATCGGCCGAGTCCGGAATTACGCCAACAAGACGAAGTGGCTGATGACGCTTTCAAAAGCTGTCGGAAGCGATGATAAGATCCCCACTACCCTGAAGGAGCTGACATCCCTTCCCGGCATCGGAAGAAAGTCTGCCAACGTCATTATTAGGGAATCGGGGGGTAGGGCTGAGGGCATCATTGTCGACCTCCACGTACTTCGCGTCGCGCCGCGGATCGGCGCCGCCGCGGGATCGGATCCGAAAAAAATCGAAGCGCAGCTCATGGAAAAAGTCGACCAACGATCATGGAACGACATCGGCATGGCGCTCTCTTTTCTCGGGAGAGAAACATGCCGTCCGACCAATCCCCATTGTGAAGAGTGTCCGGTGAACTCGGTTTGCGCCTTTTATAGGTCTATGAAATGACGCAAGGGGGTAAAGAACGTTCTCCAGCGGTTCCCGGCATCGGTCCATCCTTTTCTCTTTTCTGACCGCAGTACGCCTGTCGCGGGGTCTTGTGCTTTGAGCGGCACATACCGCTAAAGTTCGCGCTGATCCCGCCACAAAGTGCGGCAGAATCGGAGTGCTGCACGTTGCCCTGTTTTCTTCGCTCCGTTCGGCGTTTCAAAAAAACACACTGATTCGAACTCCCGGCTTGCTTTTGTCCCTTTTTTCGACTATTTTACCAATACAGTCGAAAGGACGATTTTGACGGAACAGCTGACAACGGATAAAGAAGAGATCATTTTGCGTTCCGCGCAGCGGAGGTTCGCCTCGTACGGCTATTCCAAAGTGACCATGGACGAGATCGCGGAGGATGTCGGGATGGCGAAAGCCTCCCTGTACTACTACTTTCCGACGAAAGAGGCCATTTTCCGGTCCGTCGTCCAGCACGAGCAGAGGGAATTTCTGACGCAGACCCTGAGAACCCTTGAACAGCGGCCGACGGCAGGCCAGAAGCTCATCGAATATGTCCAGCTCAGGATGAAGTTGATCGAGCGCCTCACCAGCATCGGCCATTTTCACCAGCAGGGATGGCATGACGTGAAGCCGATCGTCAAGGACGTCTTCGCGAGTTTTGCGGAACAGGAAATTCGCTGCGTGACGCACATTCTTCAGGAAGGAAAGAAAGCCGGAGAATTCCACATAGATCATCCGCAAAAGACCGCGGGGATGATCCTCCACGCCGTGCAGGGCTTCCATATGCGTTTCTCTCGCGTGTATGATTTACAAACGGTGACGGCGTCCGACCGTGAATCCTTCGAACAAGAAGTGTTTCTTTTTGTAAATACCGTTCTCCGCGGTATTTGCAGGAACAAGTAATTTTATGTGATGAAAGGGAACAGGTAATGCCACAGCAAGACGAGCAAGCGCTCAAACAGAAACAGCCTGCCGCCGACCAGCCGTCAAAGAACGGCAACGGTGATGCAGAAGAGATCGACTCCATGCCTTTATACCGGAATTTCAAGATCGTCATTCCGTTGTTCATCGTTCTCTTCGGCCTCGCCTTCGTAACATGGCAGTATTATATCAACACGCGG
The DNA here is from genome assembly GCA_035506275.1 of Bacteroidota bacterium. Taxonomy (NCBI): domain Bacteria; kingdom Pseudomonadati; phylum Bacteroidota; species Bacteroidota bacterium. The sequence goes on along the minus strand of DATJPT010000008.1, from coordinate 383,787 downwards.
GACTATGTATCGACGGACGATGCGTACATCGACGGGAACAGGATTTCCATCAGCTCCAAGATCCTCGGGCGGATCGACCAATTGATGGTCGACGAGGGGGACACAGTGAAGGAAGGCGAGGTCCTTGTCAAGCTCGACGACAGCGACCTCCGTTCGCAGGAGGAGCAGGCAAAAGCTTCGCTGGCCCTTGCCGAACAGAATATCACCCTTGCCGACGTCAACCTCGACAAGGCGCAGACAGATTTCGACCGCGCCTCGGCCCAGTTTAAGGAGAACATCATTCCGAAGGAACAATTCGACCATGCAAAGAGCGAGCTTGAATCAGCGAAGGCGCGGAAAGGGATCGCGGGCGCGCAAGCGGTCGCCGCGCGAGCGCAGCTCGGAATCATCGAAACGCAGCTGAACAACACGGTGATCACTTCCTCGATGAACGGCGTTGTCTCCAAGCGATGGGCGCTTGTCGGCGATGTGGTGCAGGCGGGACAGTCGATCTTCTCGGTGTACGACCTGAAAAATATCTGGGTGACGGCGAACCTGGAAGAGACAAGTCTCGAGGCGCTCCGTTCGAGCGACAAAGTGGAGATCACGGTCGATTCGTATCCGGACATCAAATTCTCGGGAAGCGTCTTCCAGATCGGGTCGAACACCGCGTCGCAATTCTCGCTCATCCCGCCGAACAACGCGTCGGGAAATTTCACAAAGGTCACCCAGCGTGTTCCCGTAAAGATTTCCATTATGCGGGATGGTGCCGTCGATCCGCGGCGGCCGATCGATCTTTTGCCGGGAATGTCCGTCGAGATAAAGGTTAAGGTGCGCTGACCGTGGCCATGAAGTTGCATCATCAGATGAGGCAGGGGGTCGTCCGGCGCGTTCCGTCCCTCCACCATGAACATGAGACGTACAAGTGGTGGGTGCTGGCGAACGTCATGATCGGGACCTTCATGGCCGTGCTCGACGCCACGATCGTGGACGTCTCGATGGCGAAGATCATGTCGTCGTTCGGGATCACGGTCGACAAAGCGGAGTGGGTGATCACCGCCTACATGCTTGTCTTCGCTGTCATGCTGCCGACGTCGGGATGGATCGCGGATCATTTTGGGTTTAAGAGAACGTATTTTCTGGCCCTCTCGTTGTTCACGGTGGGATCATTCCTTTGCGGCATGGCATGGAACGAGAACGCGCTCATCACCTTCCGCATCATTCAGGCGAGCGGGGCGGGGTTGCTGATGCCGACGGGAATGTCGATCGTCACGAGGGAATTTCCCCCCGAACAACGGGGCGTCGCGCTCGGATTCTGGTCGATCGCCGCTGCCGCATCGGTCTCGCTCGGGCCGATGATCGGCGGGTACCTGATCGACAACATCAACTGGAATGCGATCTTCAACGTCAATGTGCCGGTCGGGATCATCGGCCTGACCGCAACGTACGTCATCCAGCGGGAATACAAGACGGAGCGTGCACGGTCGTTCGATGTCGTCGGATTCATCTCGATGGCGGTTTTTCTTTGCTCGCTGCTTCTCGCATTGACGGACGGGAATGCCTCATGGAATACGGGGGGCTGGTCGTCGCCGTTCATTATTTCATGTTTCATCCTTTCCGCGTTTTCGTTCACCCTCTTTTTGGTGACGGAGCTCACGATCGAGCATCCGCTCGTGGATCTTCGCTTGTTGAAGGATTTTAATTTCAGCATCGCCAACGGCATCCTGTTTATTTTTGGGTTCGGGATGTTCGGCAGCACGTTTTTGCTCCCGCTGTATCTCCAAACATCTCTTGGGTACACGGCGTTTCAGGCGGGCTCGCTCTTTCTGCCGGTCGGCCTTCTTCAGGCCTTCACCGCGCCGATCTCAGGAATGCTTGCGGACAAGATCAACCCCAAGGTACCTGCCGTCATCGGCATCACCCTGCTGGCATCGAGTCTGTTCATCAACAGCTCGCTTTCCCTGTATTCTGAGCACCATCAGATCATGCTCGCGCTGTACATCCGGGGGTTTGCAATGGGGTTGATGTTCACGCCGCTCAGCATGGCGGCGCTTTCAAATATCCCGAGGCATAAAGTCGGACAGGCCTCAGGGCTTTTCAACGTGATACGGCAGCTCGGGGGAAGCTTTGGCATTGCATTCATGAGCACGATGCTTTTGCGTCGGACCATCTATCACATGTCGACGTACGGCCAGGCAACGAACCCGCAATCGGACGCGTATCACCAGGTCGCCGGGCATTTGACGAGATTCAGCATGGACGCGGTCGGAGGGAATCAAGCAATGGCGGCGATGCGGGCCAATGCGTTGATCGCTGCGCATATTTCAACTCAGGCCTTTATCCGGGCGGTCTGCGACGATTTTTTGATAGCCTCGGTTATCACCATCGCAGCGCTCGCCCCGATCATGTTCCTCCGGGTGAAGAAAAAGAAGAAGACCTCCGATCATGTTGTTGCCATGGACTAAACATTCTTAACAGTGACGAACGCACCACAAGGACGAAGTATGACGAATAGCGTAACGTTGGTATTGTTGTCCCTCATGATTGCCAGCGCTTCAACGGCCGGACAGGATTCATTGACGGTGGACCGGGCGGTGCAGCGGGTTCTACAAACCCACCCGGCGCTCGACCAGGCTCGGGCAAATATCCGGGCCGCCGAAGCGCGCACGCTGCAGGCCTCAAGCGCAAAATTGCCAGACGTGACTACGGAAGCCACGTACGCCCATATCGGGCCCGTTCCGGCGTTCAGTTTTCCTGTTTTCGGCACCATCGTGCTGGCGCCGCAGGACAACTACAACGCGCACGTCGCCGGACAGTACACCGTGTATGACTTCGGCAAGACCAGCAGCGCTGTCGATGTGAGCAAGTCGCGCGAGCAGTCATTCCGCGATGTTCTTGAATTGACGAAAACGAATCTGGCGCTGCAAACGATTCGCGTATTCTATACGATCGTTCTGCTGCAGAAAAGCATGAAGGTGCAGGATGAACAGATCGACGCCCTCAACCAGCATCTTTCAATGACGCAAAAACGGGTCGCGGCCGGGACCGCGACGAATTTTGACGTGCTGACCACACAGGTCCGGGTCGCTGCGGCGCAAAATCAAAAGGTCGACATTCAGAACTCCCTTCAAAAGCAGGAAGCGATGCTGTGTCAGCTGCTCGGCATCGCAACGCAGGATCTACCGGAGGTTCGAGGATCGTTCCAGGAAACCGAGCTGCAGCTCAACATCGATTCGCTCTATGCTCTCGCCCTGCAGCAGCGGACCGAATTGAAGATCGCACGCGACGCCGAACGATCGGCGGAACGCCAGAAGGCGATGAGTTCGCTCGGCAATATGCCGACGCTCAAGTTGAACGCGGTCTATGCGCTCAACAACGGGTACGAGCCGAACATCTATCCTCTGCGGGGCAACTGGGTATGGGGAGCGCAGGCGCAATTTCCGATCTTTGACGGCGGCAAGGTTGGTCATCAGGAAGAAGAAGCGCAGGCCGCCGTGGAGGCGGAACAGGCGCACAGCCGCGATATCGAAGCGCAGGTCCGTTCCGATGTGGAACAGGTTGCCGCCGATGTGCAGGCGGCGGAATCGAAAGTAAAGATTTCAGAACTGCAGCTGCGGCAATCTCACGATGCGGTCATCATCGCGCGGACGCAATATGAAACAGGCTCGATCACAAACCTCGACCTTCTCGACGCTGAGACTGCCGAATCCGCTGCAAAGCTGACGAACCTCCAGGCCCTGTACCGCTTTGTCATCAGCAAATATGAGCTTGAGCGGGCCGTCGGCGCCCCGCTTGTTGACTGATGCCTGAAGATCTTGGCGATAAAAAAGCCTGACGATGTTCTCGTCAGGCTTTTCTTTTGTCCGTTGTCGTGAATCGACCGGAATTCATTCCTGCAGTACGGCTTCTTTTTCCTGTTCCTTTCCGTTCGTCGGCCACACAAAGAGTCCTCGCTTGGTATAGGTTGTATGAAGGAGATGGTGCGACATTTCCCCCAACGGTTCCTTCAGGAATTCCTTGTACAGAACCGCGACCTGCTGGTTCTCATGCGATTTCCGGACCGGTTTGCCGGCGTCTTCCTTGTAGATCGACTCCGCCCTCTTTTTCCTGATATCCCATGTTGTCGGAATCGGCTGGCCGCCGCCGCCGAGGCATCCGCCGGGACACGTCATGATCTCAATGAACGCGTACGGCGATTCTTTCCGCTCGATCTGCTCGAGGAGGATGCGCGCGTTCTTGAGCGTATGAGCGACCGCCACTTTTAGCTTCAGGCCGTTCAAGTCGACCTCCGCTTCCTTGATCCCTTCCATACCCCGCACAGCGACAAAGTTGATGTCCGGCAGACTTTTTCCTGTAACAACTTCATACGCCGTCCTCAATGCGGCCTCCATGACTCCGCCGGTGGCGCCGAAGATCACCCCGGCTCCCGTCGACTCGCCGAGAGGGCTGTCGAAATCCTCGGGTTGCAGTTTAGCGAACCGAATACCGGTCTGTTTGAACATCCGCGCCAGCTCTCGCGTGGTCAATACGTAATCGACATCGTAGAATGCGTCGGCGTTGGACCAGCCCTTCTTTTCCTTCCAGTATTCGAAGGCGCCCATCATTTCCGGCCTTTTTGCCTCGTATTTTTTGGCCGTGCACGGCATGACGGAGACGACGACGATCTTTCTCGGATCGATCCCCATCTTTGCTGCGTAGTATGTTTTCGCCAATGAACCGAACATCTGCTGCGGCGATTTGCACGTGGAGAGATGCGGGAGCGAGTTAGGGAAAAAATGCTCCGCAAATTTTATCCATCCGGGAGAGCATGACGTGATCATCGGAAGCACTCCTTTCGACGTGAGCCGTTTGATCAGTTCATGTCCTTCCTCGAGGATGGTGAGGTCGGCGGTGAATTGGGTATCGAAGACCTTCGAGAAGCCGAGCCTCCGCAGCCCTGCGACCATTTGCCCGGTCACGAGGCTGCCCGGGTCCATCCCCATCGCTTCGCCGATGCCGACGCGGATGGCCGGCGCCGTTTGCACCAGCACCACCTTCTCCGGGTCGGCGATCTCCTCAAAGACCATTGCGGTATCGTCCCGTTCGACGATGGCGCCAGTGGGACAGACGAGGGCGCATTGTCCGCAATTCGTGCATGCAACGTTGCCGAGGCCTTTCTCCATGTAGGTCGAGATCTTCGTGCGAATGCCCCTCTGGGATAAGCCGATCGCCGAAACGGTCTGTATATTCTGACAGACGGCGATACATCTGCCGCAGAGGATGCATTTATTCGGATCCCGGGTGAGGGATACGGATGTTGTGTCCAGCGGCTCCTTCTTTTTCGTCCGCACAAAACCGTTGTCTTTGATGCCGAGGTCGCCGGCGAGCGATTGCAGTTCGCAATTCTGGTTGCGCAGGCACGAGAGGCAATCTTTAGGGTGGTTGGCGAGGATGAGTTCGACGCTCGTTTTCCGCGCATCGCGAATGCGGGCGGAGTTTGTGATGATCTCGATCCCTTCCCGAACGCACGACGAGCAGGAGCGGACCAGCGACCGCGCCCCTTTCACTTCGACGACACAGACGGCGCACGATGCGTTTGTGGCAACGTCTTCGAGGTAGCAGAGTGTCGGAATTGAGATCCCCGCACGTTTGCACGCGTCGAGAATTGTCACGTTCTGCGGGACCTGGAAATCGTTCCCGTTGATCTTTATGTTGACCATTGCGTTAGTCATTGAGTTCTCCTTGGCCTAGTTCTTCGTGGCATTTAACGTCGCAGCGCAAACAACGGGTCGCTTCGAGCAGAGCTTCTTCGCCGGTGAATCCGGAAAGGACTTCCTGGAAGCTCGAGATCCGTTCCTTCACCGGAATTTTCTTCGGGTCGATTTTCGGGATCGCTTCCGGTTCCGGCGCTATTTCGTCCTTATAGTTGAAATCGCGGAACAGCTTGCTGAAGCGTTTCTCTTTCATCAGGTCCCGGTCGATCGCTTCCGCCGCCTGCCGGGCAATGCCCATCGCCTCGGCGACCGTCGCCGGGCCGGTCACGGCGTCCCCTCCGGCGTAGATATTCGGGAGGTTCGTCCGGTAACTCGGATGATGCACTTTGATCGATCCGCTCGCGCGGAGTTCAAGGCCGATCTCTTTCGCCTGGGTGAATTCCACTTTTTCGCCGACCGCTAAGATGACGGTGCTGCATTCGATGACCGCCGTTTCACCCGTCTCGACAGGTTTCTTTCTCCCGGCGTTGTCGACGCCGTCAAACTTCATCTTGTGAATTTCCAGCCCCGTGACTTTTCCGTTGAGATCGCCGAGAATGCGGCTCGGTGCGGAAAGATACATGAAGTTGATCATCTCATCCGTCGCGTCCTTTATTTCCTGGGCATTTGCTGGCATCTCATCCTTGTCGCGGCGATAGACGATCGTAACATCGGCGCCGAGCCGGAGGCACGAACGGGCCGCATCGATCGCGACGTTGCCCGCGCCGACAACGACGACCTTCTTTCCGATGCGGAGTTTTTTCCCGAGGGCAAATTCCTCGAGAAACTCATAACCGCGAAGGACGCCGATCAGCCCTTTGCCCGGAATGTCGAGCTCGATGTCCTTTTGCGCGCCGACGGCGATGAAGACCGCATCGGCCTTTTTGGAAAGGGCTTTCAACGAAATGTCGCTTCCGATGCGCGTGTTGAAGACGAATTTCACTCCGAGCTTCTTGAAGAGCTCGAGTTCTTTGTTGAGACCGTCTTTCGGCAGCCGGTATGCCGGGATTCCGTACTGAAGGATGCCGCCTGCCTTGGCATGGCTGTCGTAGACCGTCACGCTGTGGCCGAGGCGAACAAGATAATACGCCGCGGTCAGCCCCGACGGTCCTGCCCCGATAATGGCAACGTGTTTGCCGGTGGGGGAGAGTTTCTCTTTGATCAGGCGCTCGTAGATCATTCTCTCTTTTCCCATTTTGTACATGATGTCCGCGAGGTAGCGGTGGATCTCCCCCTGATTCACCGGCTCGTCGACCATTTCCCTGCGGCAGCGCATCTGGCAGTGGAAATAACAGATCCTCCCCACGGTTCCCGGAATGGGGTTGTCGCGCAGCGTGAGTTCGAACGCTTCCTCGATCCTTCCTTCTTTTAAGAGCTGCAGGTATCCGGGAATGTTCATATGGAGCGGACAGCTGTTCTCGCACAGTGCAACGAAAAGGTTCTCGCAGACGCCCGCTTTGCACCGCTTGTCCAGGATATGCCTTTCATACTCGTCGCGGAAATAGCGGAGAGTGGTTAGCACCGGATTGGCGCTAGTTTGCCCTAACCCGCAGAGCGACGAATCTCTGATGACGTAGGCAAGCCGTTCAAGTTCGTCAAGGTCGTTCATCGTTCCTTCGCCATGGGTGATCTTGTTCAGCAGCGCGAGGGCCTGGGCCAATCCTTCGCGGCACGGCGTGCATTTTCCGCATGATTCTTTCGACGTCACCTCGACGAAATATCGCGCGACGTCCACCATGCAGTTATCCTGATCCATCACTACCATGCCGCCGGACCCCATGATCGTGCCGAGCTTTGTGAGCGATTCGTAGTCGACGGGCGTATTGAAATACTCGACCGGAACGCATCCTCCGGACGGGCCGCCCGTCTGGACGGCACGGATTCTCTTTTTATTTCCGGTACCTTCCCCCATTTGAAAGATGATATTCTGCAGCGGCGTGCCGAGAGGAAGTTCAACGAGGCCGGTATTCTTGATCTTACCGACAAGTGAGAAGACCTTTGTTCCGGTGCTGTTCTGCGTGCCGAATTTTGCAAATTCATTCCCGCCGATCGTGACGATGACGGGGATGTTGAACCATGTCTCAACGTTGTTGATGTTCGTCGGTCTTCCCCAAAGGCCCTTCTGAGCGGGGTACGGGGGACGTGGGATCGGCCGCCCGGCTTTTCCTTCTATCGAGACGATGAGAGCAGTTTCTTCCCCGCAGACAAACGCTCCGGCCCCTTCCACGTGGGATAGTGTGAAGTTGAACGACGAGCCGAAAATGCCCTCGCCGAGGATGCCGAATTGTTTCGCAGCTGCGACAGCTTTCTTAAAGCGCTCGACAGCGAGGGGGTACTCGGCGCGGACATACATGATCCCTTCCGGCGCCCCCATCACGAACGCGCCGATCAGCATTCCTTCGATGAGCGAATGCGGGTCGCTTTCGATCTCGTTCCGGTTCATGTATGCGCCCGGGTCGCCTTCATCCGCGTTGCAAATGATGTATTTTTTATCGGTCTCAACTTTCTTCATCATTTCCCACTTGATCGCCGTCGGGAAACCGGCTCCGCCGCGTCCGCGAAGTTTCGATCTTTTGATTTCTTCGAGTACGGAGTCCGACGTCATTTCTGTGAGCACCTTCATGAGAGAGCTGTAGCCGCCGACGGCGAAATAATCTTCGATATTCTCCGGGTCGATCAACCCCGATTCGCGAAGGACGATCTTCTTCTGTCCCTTGAAGAAGGGGATCTCATTCCACAATGGAACACCGGGAAGCCCCGTCCCGAACTCCATCTTCGACGTGAAAAAATCCCATCGCTCGATCTTGCACAGCGCCTTCCGGACTGGCATGATGCCTTTCGCGAGGCACGACACGATATTGTCGGCGTCCTTTGGCAGGACCTTGTGGAGGATCAGGAGTGGCATTCCGGGAATGTAACAGTTCACGAGAACCTCTTCGGCGCAGAATCCGAAGCATCCCGTCATGCTCAGCTGGATGGCAGCGTTCTTCGATTTGATCGTCTTTTGGAGGTTTTCATAAACTTCTTTTGCACCGTTGCCGATGCCGCATGTCCCCATTCCGACAAAGATCTTCGGTACGTCGGGGTACAATTTCTTCATTCCTTTTTTTCGGAGGTCGGCAAGCATTGCCGGATCGATTGTCTTCATGATCATTTCCTCCCTTTTGAAGCTTTGTTGACGAGCTTTTGGAGCTTCGACGTGCTCATGTTGCTGTAAATAACCTCGTCGAGCGCAATGACCGGGGCGAGCGCGCACTGACCGAAACACGCCACGGTGGAAATAGTGAATTGCCTGTCCGGCGTGGTGAAATACGGCTCTCCTTCCTGAAGTTCTTTGCTGCATCCGAGCATCAATCCCAGATCGTCGTGAAGGGCCTTTGAACCTTTGGTATGGCAGGCAGTACCGCGGCAAACCGTGATCGTGTGTTTCCCTTGCGGTTTGAGGTTGAAGAATGAATAAAAGGTCACAACGTTATAGACTCTGGAGAGAGGGACTCCGGTCTTCAGCGCGACATGATTCAAAGCCTCCTCGGAGAGATACTTGTGTTCGTTGAGAAGCTGAGTCTCTTCGAGAATGCCTAACAATTCTCCATGTTTGCCTTTATGTTCCTGGACTACGGCATCAATTTTTTGCAGCTCAAGCGGTGAGACATGAGTTTGATCCATAACTGCTCCTATTCGGGAATGGAAAGAAATCAGAACGGAAACATTTCAAAGGATTAAGGGGGTCGCGGAAACGAACTGAGGCAAAGCCCGCCGCGGTGTTGTTGCGTCGGAGGCTGTAGAATAAACTTTTTGTGATGAACGTGCTGACCGGAGGCATATCAACGATCCTATGCCCGGCACTTAGGGAAGTAAAGCGGCTGATCATTCATACCGCAGTCCCATGCTGCTGCAGTTCTGCGGCGACCGTGAAGAGAAGAAATGTCGGTCAGAAACTATCTAACCCGTGATACCACTCGTAACTTTTTTGCTGAACATCAAGTGGAAGTTATCTCAAAAATATCACACACCGCCAGGGAGAAAGTTCAAAGTTGCATTAACATGGATTCTTCACTTCCCTTCGCTCCGTTCAGAATGACAATGAGCTGGCTGCGTTCATTCAGAATGACATCCTGAATAGTTTCTGAGATAGCGTCTGAATATTCGAAAGCAAAACCACATCCGTGTAACAACTCTTAAAGACTGATGGGACGAGTAGCTGAATTTTCAATGATGTCGCTTTCAGATCAGAAAGTGCCGTAAGGCACTCATCAAATATAGAAAACAATTCCGCGAAAAACATCAGACATCAAAAAAAAATTTCCTTGAAGTTCGATAGTACGTTCTCTTGCCTTTGGATCAATTGTTGAATAACTTTGTGCCGTCGTTCAGACCACGCTCGCTGGAGATCGAACAAACACGACCTCTCACCGAACCGCCTTCTGAAAAGCGGGGACAAGCCGAATGGATCTTTTTACTTACCTTTCGGCATGAGACTGACAAAATTTCTCATTCTGCTTTATTGAAGCGCGCCTGATATCGTTATTCCAATGAGTGTATGCGGCCAAAGCGAATGCCTTGATATCAACAGCGTTGAATTTTTAAAGATAATTTTATGAAAGCTTGTTGTGGATATTTTCAACAAATTTGTATCATGATTATTTGCTTCCCATTCTGCTTATTTCCAGCTCAATCGCAGACAGTCTCTCTTGTAGGGAAAGTTGTGGACGCGTCATCTCTCCAACCGGTGACAAACGCGGTCGTTGTCGTTCTGGAGCTTGGCGAAAGGAAGAATACCGCTGGCGCAGGGCGGTTTTATTTTGAGCAGCTGGCCCCCGGGAGATACACGATTTCTGTGCATCACATTGCCTACGCAGTTGCCGAAAAGACCATCTTTCTGGCTGCGGGGATTGCCGATAGCGTGGTGATCGAACTGCAGCCGGCCTTGCTCGAATCGGATGAAGTGGTTGTCAGAAGCACGCGGACGTCGGCCACGGCGCAGGGCATATCATATCCATACAGTGTGGAGATGAGCGAGGAGATCGTTCAGCTGCCGAGTGTGACGGTCCCCGACGTGTTGAAAGGATCTCCCGGCGTGACGCTTGTGAGGGACGGATCGTGGGAAACGGACATCTCCATCCGCGGGATGGCCCGGTCGAATATCGTCACGATGGTTGACAACACGCGGATCGAGACGGCCACCGATATAGCCGGGGGCCTTTCGCTTTTCGATGTTCATGACCTTGAGAGGGTCGAGGTCGTCAAGTCTCCCGGCTCTGTCCTGTTCGGAACCGGCGCCTTCGGCGGAGTTCTTCACATGATCACAAAACGAAATTCGTTCACCGAAGAACCGATGATGAATGCTGAAACGACGAACGATGTTTCAAGCGTCGATGGAAAGGTTTCTCAATATGCGGCATTTGAAGGCTCGTCCGACAACTACGCGATGCGTTTCAGCGGAAGTTACCGGCATGCGGGGAATACGATGACGCCGGATGGAGAAATCCCTAATTCGCAATACCACGATTTTAATCTTAACGGTTCCGTCGGTGTAAAGACCTTCGGAGACCAGTCTCTCTTTGTCTCGTATCAGCGCTCTCAGGCCGAAGACACCGGCATTCCGGGCGGATCGCAGTTGTCGGCAGCGGCTGCCGCCCGCTACACTCTCGCCAAGCGCGAATTGTTTGGGTTGGAATATACAATTCCTAACGTCAGCCCGGATGTCCCATTGGTGACGTTTCGTTTTTCGAGGCAAGATATCGATCGTGCGGTCGAAGTTATCCAGAATCCGACGCTGACGTTCACTCCTGAAGCGACGCATTTGACCACGAGCGGACAGGCCGAAGCGAAATTAACGCTGCCGGCAAATCAGCTCATTACTGTCGGAACAGAAGTGTGGCAGCGGGATTTAGACAGCAGGAGGGAACGCGTCAATTCCGCCACGGCCCAGATCGTCGGAGACCGTCCGGTACCGGAGTCGTATTTTTTCAGCGCGGGAATTTACGCGCAGGACGAATGGCCAATCATCCCCGATAAAATAACTCTGACACTCGGCGCCCGGTACGATTGGATCCGTGTCAGCAATGACGAAACGTTGAATCCTCTGTACATCATCAGCGGCGGTGTTTTGCAGACAAACCCGCCGGGGCAAAGCATTCTGTGGAATCAAATGTCCGTGCGCGATAAGTCATGGAGTGCGAACGGCGGCTTGTCGTACGCAGTGACGTCCGAATTCGAGCTGACAGCGCTCGTCTCATCCGCGTTCCGTGCGCCGTCGCTCGAAGAACGCTATGAGTACATTAATTTGGGGAGCATTATCAGGGCGGGAAATCCGAACCTTCAGCCTGAAAAAAGCACATGCGCAAATGCCGGATTCCGTATTCATGCCGGCGGCCTGCAAATTCAGTCCGATCTGTTCTTCAACCATTTGACCGACCTGGTCGCATTCGTTCCGGGGATGTTTGAAGGGGCCAGTGCATTTGTCGAGCAAAATATCGGCGAGGCGAAATTGTACGGTTACGAAATTTCCGTCGAGCAGCGTCTTGCGGAATGGGATGCGCTGAAATATTACGCTGCCTACGTGAGGGGGGAGGATACGTACGATCACACCGATCTCGCTCAGATCGCCCCGTTGAACGGACGCATCGAATCGACCACGATCCTTCGGTCAGCGGGAACGATCATGATCGCCGCTACGGCCTATGCCGAACAGAAGAATCTCGGCGCCGGCGAGATCAGGACTCCCGGGTATGTTATCATTGACGCCGACATTGTCAGCATTCCCATCGTCATTGATCATCTGTCGCTGACCTTCAGGGGAGGGGTCCAAAATATTCTCAACAAGCTTTACGAGGATCATCTTTCGACCTTGCGCGGACTTGTTGTTTACGAGCCGGGCCGGAACTTTTTTCTCTCGACAACAATTGCAATATAAAACTGCTAAAGGAGCGTGATGGAAAGCGAAAATAGAAATACAGGGCCGGTCATCGGCGAATACCAGGGGAAACCGATCATCCGTATCCCGGTTGTTGACAATCCGAATCCGGAGACGACCTGGCATTGGCTTTCGTTCGGCAAGAACAAAGCGAGAGCGATCATCAAATACTACGACGAGATAAAGAAATTCGCAGAGGAATAGGATGTACAGAAGCAACGCGCTTAAATATTGAGTTGCAGTTTCTCAATTCGTCAATTATGGACGAAAAGAGCCACCCTGCTGTTAGCGGTGGCTCGTTCCATTATCTGACGTATCTATGGCTGAGTGTCACGAAGCAATTGGATGACATGAAAGCAATGAAGGCTTCGACCGATCTTAAGTTGATTTATTCTCAGGGCTTTAGTTTTTGGTGTGCTGCGAAGTATCTGCTTAAAAAATACCAAAAAGTTTATGAGGGTAATATTAATGAATCAACTGGAGAGATATACGATATGTGGGTTGGAAGGTATTGGGGCGCTTCTCGGAGCGTAAAGAATGAAAGGCTATACGTTTCGACAAACCCGAAAATTATTAGGTTGTTTCGTAATTGGTTTAGAAACATTATCAGAAAAAGAAAACGATTCAGAATGCGGTTGATATTGAATCCTGAAGAGGCAAGTAGATTATCGGTCTTCTGCCATGATTTAGATAGGGCAAAATATGAAAAATGAGGGAGTTTGTATTATGAACAATTACAATGATTCAAGTTGAGCATGCACAGTAATTTGTTTAAATTCTATAAACGATTTAGGGGTCTCTCCTATGAAGGTTGGGATGACGAAACGGGTTAGGATCAATCTTTTTCTAGCTCTATTATTTCTTTCTTCGGTAACTCTTGCACAGCGACCATTCTACCCCGTCGAGTACTGGAGAGTAAGTGGATCCGGCATGGCGTTCAATGTCGAGGCATTTGACATTAACAAAGACGGAAAGAAGGATATCGTTGTAGGAAATTGGAATGACACATACGTGTATTTTGGTGGTAAGGGAATTCTTGACTCTACGCCCAACGTCATCTACAAAGGGAGGCTGCTTGCCATCTGTGACTACAACGGTGACGGCATAAAGGACATGATTACTATGCACTTCACCAACTATGACAGCACCAGGCATGACTATGATGGTGAGATTCTATTTTACTGGGGGAGCGACACCACAACACTGGCGATCGATACGATACCTGACTACTCGATCCCATTGCCAACTCAATACCCAGTAAGGGATGGATTCTCAGTCGGTGAACCCAAACCTGGTGTGCAGTATGGTGATTTCAACGGGGATGGAAAAGCAGATTTAGTTATAAACTCGCTGGATGCTGCGCCGGGTGTTGGTGTGGTTTCTATTTACATGGGAAGCACCGTTCCTTCCGATACACCAACGTACGTTGTTCGCGGGAGAAGTTACGTTCCCGGAAAGCCGCCAATCGTAACATACGGAACCTTTTTTGAGGTAGGCGACATAAATGCGGATGGATATGATGATTTGTTATTAAGTTATCTTGTGCAAGGTGTGCCCCCCAATGGACAAGACAGCTTAGATGTAATAGACCTCTATCTTGGCGGGAAGAATTTTTCTTTCACCGAGGATGGCGAATCAATGAGGTATGAGTCGAGAGTAAACCCCATGAAGCCAAACACGTCTTATGGATGGGTTAAGAAAGAATTTTCGCTAGGAGACGTAAACGGGGATGGAATTCCGGACCTGATAATAGACCAGTACTATAAGGATTCGACAGAGCATGTTCATTTTGGTTCTGTCAATGGCATTGATACTATTCCGTCGTTTTATCTTGCTGCTCCCGACACGACGAGGTCAGATGTGTATGTAGGAGGTACATGCTTTAACATAGGAGATTTTAATAATGATGGTTATAATGATCTCATCTTAGCTGGTTCATACTTCAATTCGTTCTCTCTACATTTAGGCGGACCACACTTAAGCAATAGAAATCCGTATGGCTTGAGGGGGCTACTAGGACCAGCTTACTTTCCAACGAAAGCAATCAGCTGTGGAGATCAAAACGGTGACGGGGTTGACGATTTCATTGCATTAGGTAGCGCAATCTCTCCTCAAGACGTAGGTTACGCTTTGATATTCCTTGGAGACCCAACAATTGTAGCGGATGTAAATTCGAAAGTATTCGGAGGACCAGAAACATTCCAACTTTTTCAAAACTACCCAAATCCATTTAATCCGAGCACAAAAATTAGTTATCAGTTATCAGCAAATAATTTTGTCACACTAAAGATTTATGACCTGCTCGGCCGTGAAGTCGCTACGCTAGAGAACGGCAATCAAGAACAGGGCCGATATGCCGCTGTCTTTGATGCATCCCGGCTTTCGAGCGGCATCTATTTCTATGAGTTGAGGGCTGGAAATTACAGATCAGTAAAGAAGATGGTGTTGATGAAATAACATACAGGAAAGACGCCATAGCTAATCTGTCGGTCAATTTGATGGAGAAAGAGAATTATTGCAATTTGTAGATTGTTGGGTTACATTTGTAATGTAAATTAATAGTTTTTGTTCCATATTTGTGCCACGCGGTAAGGACGGAGCCTAAATTCTTCAAAAACATTAGTTTTTTTCGCTAAACGACAAGCGGGAGTAATTCAGTGGTACGGAGTCGAACTAATTTTAAGGAGAACATAAGATGACATAAAGTAAGAAATGTTCTTTTTTCTCTTGTTTTTGGCTGGTTGGCAACAAAAGCCAACATGTGGTTGTATGGAGTTGTCTGGTTTTGGCACAAATTTGTTCCGCTAATGTGCCGCAAATTGTTGGCTGATTTTTGCTCGGCTTGGTGCTGAGCTACAACACAAAAACAAGGAAAGAAGAACGCAATGAGTGTTATTCTGCGTAAAAGAACCCATCGTAATGGTAAGGTCGAATATCGCCTCGATATTTACCAGTTTGGCAAAAGACGATTTGAAAGTCTTGGCCTGTTCCTCACCGGCGATAAATTCCAAAACCGCGAAACGTTAAAAGTTGCTGAAGTTGCTCGTGCAAAGAGAGAATTAGAAATTCAATCTTCTCGGTATGGTATATTCCCTGAGTCGAGAAAGAGTGAAAGTTTCAGTTCTTTCGTTGAGCAAATCGGCTCTCAGAAATTCGCTGAAGAAACAAAAAGAAATTATAGGAATGCCGTAAGCCATTTAAGAAAATATGGAAGGGGTGAAGTGTTGTTTATTGAATTGAAGAAATCATTCTTCGAGGGATTTAGAGATTACCTTCTCAAAGAGCTAACACAAAACAGTGCCTGGAAGTATCTGGCAATTATAAAAGGGGCTGTACTGGAGGCGCAGAGAGAAGGGCTAATACCTAATAATCCGGCGCATGACGTTAGAATAAAAAAGGTAGATACACTTCCGAAGTTTTTGACGCTTGAGGAAGTGCGTCTTATGGCGAAAACTGACTGCGAGAACACGAGCGTAAAAAATGCGTTCTTGTTTTCGTGTTTTTCCGGTCTTCGTTATTCCGATGTTGTTAATTTACGGTGGAATAATATCGAGAACGGATGCTTAACATTCACTCAGCAAAAGACTCGCATGGCTGAAAGAATGTTTCTTTCGAAGCAAGCTCTAAAGATTCTAGAGAGTCAGCGGTCAGTAGCACAAAGCGAACGGATTGACAAGGGATTCTGCGAAGGTACGGTGTTTTATCTTCCAAGAAGGTCAACGATCAATAAGGCGGTTCAACGTTGGGCTTCGAGGGCTGGAGTGAAGAAAAGCATTTCGTTCCACTGTGCAAGGCATACATTTGCTACGTTGTCGCTTACAAGCAATATCGACATTTATACGGTGTCGAAGTTACTAGGTCATAGAAATCTGGTGACGACGTTAATCTATGCGAAAGTCATCGACGAAAAAAAGAGAGAAGCGGTTGACTTGTTGCCGATGATTTAGATTCTCAATGTTAAGCTATGTTTGGCTTTTGTTATCACAATAGAAAAATAAGTTGCGTCAAATGTTGAGAAATCATAGTTTTGGAAAAACAATTGGAGGAAATATGACATAACGATAAATGCCTCAGTTAGAATCTCTTTGAGATTTGGTGTTGTATGGTGGTGTTAGGTGTATGTTGGCGGGTGCTGCCCGCGTGATGGTTTATGACGGTGTTGAGGTTGGTCTCGGATATGATCGAGACCAGACTCAGCGGTGTGGGTATACCAAACTTAAAGAATCTAACAATCTGTATTTACAGAACGAGGGATTTATTAAAATGAAAACTGAATTAGAAGAGATTAATAGAAAGCTGGATGTATTACTAAATCTGATTAAAGAAAAACTGCCGCAACCTCTCCCCTTTAAAGAAGCCGCAAAATATTTAAGCATCTCTGAGAGTTACCTTTACAAGCTCGTTAGTAAGGGTCAAATCACGGGACATCAACCTGGTGGGAAACGTCTGTTCTTTCGAGCTCAGGAGTTGAATGCGTGGGCTTTCAGCAATGAAAAAAAGACGTTGGAGGAAATAAAAAAATGCGCTTAGCCAGGAGGAGCGTCCTATATCAGAGGCGTCGTCGTTCACGCTTGTTATATTTAAACATATCTCATCATCAAAGGGGCGAAGGTCGTGCGGTGCGGTCTTCGGTTGTATGGGTTCCTTTGTTGAAGTAAATAAGCGTTCGGTTGTTGTTCGGACTGAGAATAGGTATTTGAAGAGATTGGGACTTACTCATAAGAGGAGAGGAGAGATAAAGGAATTTTCAACGGGTTCACAACGAAGGCTAGCTCGGCTATTGGTAAATAATGCAGAGCAGTTCAAATATTTCTTTACACTTACATATGGAAGGAACAATCGTAATTGTAAAATATCGAAACGCCATCTTGATTACTTCTTGACACGGTTTAGAAAAAGTAACGGCAAAAATGTCGGCTACGTTTGGGTGCTGGAGTTTCAAAAACTTGGTGCGGTTCACTTTCATATTTGGTTTGAAGATATAAAGACCGAAGGTTTTACGGATTGGCAATTGGTCCAAGTTAGAAAACAAATACAACTGCGTTTTAAGGACTCTGTTGAAGACTTAAATCGGTTTAAGTATCTAACATATCTTTGGTTGCTCGTTACTGAACAATTGGGTGACTTGAAAACGATGAAAGCATCGACGGATTTGAAAGCTATTTATTCAAAGGGCTTTGCCTGTTCCTATGCAACGAAATATCTGACGAAGAAAGAACAAAAGGTATATCCGGGGAACGTGAATGAAGAAACCGGTGAAATATGTGATCCGTGGATTGGTAGATATCGGGGAGCATCCGGTAGTGTAAAAAATGAGAAGGTGTATTGGTCAACGAATCCCAAAACTGTGCGGATATTTCGTAATTGGTATAAAAAACAGCTTGGGTATAAGAAGTTCTCTGGGTTACGCCTGATGTTTAAGGATTCGGAAGTTGCTAAAGTGTCGACTTTATGTGATGATTTGGATAGAGCAAAAATTGAGTGTGGTCGGGAGGGAAAGCCCCCTATTCCTAGGGACGTATTGAATTATGAATAAATAATAGATAAATTAAACATCACGGTTTAGGTTAGCATTAATCGGCATACTTAAAAGGTGAAACAATGGCTGAAAAAGAAGTGCCAGATGCGATTTGGAAAGCTATCTTTTTTTTAGCGGATTTGCCTCAAGATCAGATGAATTCTCTGATTAGCGAATTTGAGAAGCCGACTCAATATATATCGCATAACGCGATTGCTAGGGCGATGTCAAAAAAGATCGGTCTACCTCGCGAAGACCTGAATCTGGTTTTAACATTTGTGCTTACATTCTCAGGAATACAACAAGAAAAGTCTTTAGACGTTAATGGGATTTTGGAGCCCATGATTAAGTCTCTATCAGAAGAGAAGAAACTAACACCTGAACAATTGGGAAGGCTTAGAGAAAGAATTCCGAAACTTTTGGAGATTAAAACTGTAGAAGTTATAAATGAAGGGCTTAAAGCACATTCCAATCAGGCCTTGATATTGCGAAGGGCTGAGATTAGATCGAAAATATTGCCGATGACAAGTGATGTGAACTCAGGATTGGTCTTACATGAACTCAAAATAATGTATAAAGAATCTAACATTGATAAAGATATATATTTTACTTTGGGTTCGTATGACATAAGGAAGCTAATAGACCTATTGACTGGCGCTGAACGTAAGAACGAGCTTACAAGAAAGAACTTAAAGGACAAAGGTTTTGAACTAATAGACTATAGATGACCATATGAAAGTTGACCCATCTGGATTACTAGTCGAAGCAGAAGAGGATGGAAATGTCCAAGACATTTTGAAATCCTCAAGTAAGGGAAAACCTAAGGACACATCTTCGTTCGCAAGGTATATTAGAAGCCTTTCGGAAGAATTATCATCTTTATCTGAAAAGGTTGACGAAGACAAGGAAAATGAGCTAAAGAATTGGAGCAAGTCGCGATTCGAAAGCGGCGTTGTAAATGCGTATTTATTTAATCTTCAAAAGCTGTTTGATGTAAGCAAGCTTTCTAGCTGGTCTCCAAAAATGAAAATTGAATCCTTAGATGACTTCATAAAGGAAATATCCAGCTTTGAGAGAGAAAAAAACATTCGAATAAAATTGGATGATATTACTTCGATTGAGATTTCGCGTGAGTTAAAGGGTATTGCAGAGGAAATTGAACGGTCCAGGTATGTTTACTCGTTGAAAGATAATTTTGATGAGGACGGAGGTAAAGGTTATTTGAGAGAAACGTGGGGACGTGCGATCAGGTTTCTCTGCTGGTACGCTGAGGAAATATATGGCAAGTCTGCGACAATTCTGCGTACTCCTGACATATCGGGAGGTCCAGGTGGGAGTATTGATATATGGTGGAAGTTAAAGGATTTTCGATTGCTGATTAATATTCCAGAGAACGTTAATGACAAGCCGTCGTTTTATGGCGATGACAGAGGGGAAAGTGAGATAAAGGGAAAATTCGAATTGGATAGAATAAATGTGGGATTGTTAATGTGTTTGGCGAACTTAAGATGAAGACGGAAGATTGGCTTGTAGAAATAATACCGGATGGAGATTTGCTGTATATGCGAATACATGCTGATTTCGTAGAGCGGAATTCTGGGGATGTTAGGCCGGGGGCGTTTAGAGATCACGGAAATGGGATGTCGACGAATTGGAATAAGTATGCGGGTCCTGAAGAAACAAGAAATCGAGGGGTTCGGGAACCGGAAAAAAACGGCGTAATATCATTCAATGTCGGTCGAACTAGAGCGATAAATAGTCTAATTGTCACTCATTCACCAGATGTACTAAAGGGCAATAGGGCACATACAGATGTGATTGGTGAAAAGAGTGTACAAGTGAGGTTAATGCTGAGTGAAATTTATACATGGGAAATTAGAACACCATAACAGATTCTAAATTTTGTTAATGACTTTAGAATTTGTTCCGCTAATGTGCCGCAAGGCGGAAATCAAGAGAGAAAACCTTATAATTAGTTGGATTTATTGGTGATTTTTGACTGCGGGAGTAATTCAGTGGTAGAATGCCAGCTTCCCAAGCTGGACGTCGCGGGTTCGAGTCCCGTCTCCCGCTCAACTAAATCGACGCTTAGCTCAGTCCCCCCGAAGGGGCTTCGCTGGAGGATTTACAAAGTTTAATACAGGACGCTTAGCTCAGTCCCCCCGAGGGGACTTCGCTGGAGGAGCTACAAAGTTTGTTATGGACGCTTAGCTCAGTCCCCCGAGGGGACTTCGCTGGAGGATTCACAAAGTTTAATACAGGACGCTTAGCTCAGTCCCCCGGAGGGACTTCGCTGGAGGAGTTACAAAGTTTAATACAGGACGCTTAGCTCAGTCCCCCGGAGGGACTTCGCTGGAGGAGTTACAAAGTTTAATACAGGACGCTTAGCTCAGTTGGTTTAGAGCGATGCCCTTACAAGGCATAGGTCGTAGGTTCGAGCCCTACAGCGTCCACAACTTGGTCGCGATATTTTGTCGAATCGTCATGGTTCGATCTCATATCACAAACTTTCATAGCATCACTAAGTATTTTCATTCGTCTTAACAGCCCCCCCGTTAACATGCATTCTCCAATGGGAAAGCTGCAGCGCATTGGTTTTTAGGTCTATTAAACTTTCGAGGCTGACTGGTGTCGGACATGACAGTGCATCAAAGCCTTTTGAAGGAAATATCTATGCGCGTGTATTACCTCTCCCTTCTATTGATCGTTTCCTATGCCGGTTGCGATTCGAACGCGGGCGTACCGAATAACGGCCTCACCACCACTACGACGGGGCCGGCACCGACAGTTATTTGGACTGACCCGCTTCCGGGTGCGGTCGGACCGAACATCATTTCCAACAACACGGTGAGAATGAGTTTCAGTACGCTGATGGATACGCGGTCAGTAATTCGCGGCGTCGCAATTTCGCCGTTGAACGAAGGGGTGTTCATAGACACCAATGCGGCGACGCCGTTGGATGGATACACATTCTGGTTTCCGCTCACGCCGACCCCTGCATGGCTGGTTTATGCGACCGATACCTCTCTCAATTCTCGTTTTCCGTCTGGCCATCGAACGTTTACTCCGTACTACAAAGTAGGACAGCAATACACGATCACGCTGGATTCACTTATCCACGACATCTATGGGGATTACTTTGTGCCCGCCAGTTTTTATTTTACCCCGGAACCGAGTTTGCGGGTAATGGACACATATCCGGAGAGCGGCGACACCGCCGTTTCGCCGGGCATTTCGTACATCTCGATCCGCTTTAATTCGCCGATCGACTCGACTTCTGCGCGAAATTCCTTCGTTCTTTCTCCGCCGGTCGCAGGAACTGCAAACGTCTATTATAGCACGTGGGGATTGTCCTGGTCCCCACCTTCCGGTGTCAAACTGGCTTCTGCAACGGTATACACGGGGACGATCGCCGCATCGGTACAAGACGTATACGGAAATGTCCTTTCATCGCCGTACTCTTTTTCGTTTACAACAGGAAATTAATCTGAGTGCAATTCCGGCCGCCGATCTTCCTTCTCTTTTTTTTTACCGCCGCTCCATTGTTCCCGCAAATACCCGAATGGGCCTCATCTCATCAAGACCCAAGCTATCCCGAAAGCGAGTTTCTGATCGGTATAGGCGTTGCCCCCGGCAGCCGGGGGGAAGAATCTGCAAGGCGCGGGGCACGATCCGACATCGCCGCACAGCTCCGCGCAAAACTGCAGTTGGAGTCTAAGAATATCCGACAGGTCTACAATCTGGAGCAGAACCAGGAATTGTACGCTGATTTTAAGATCATGGTCTCATCGGTTGCCGACGAGGAGCTCGGGTGGATTGAGATCGCCAGGACAGCCCTCGACACTTCCACAAATACAACGTACGTCCTAGCGACGCTGCCGAAGAAGAAGATCGCCGACACGATTGCGGCCGGATTGTCGGCCGGCTGGGGAGACGTGAGAGCATTACGCCGTGGGGCGAGGTCGCTGCTCGAAAAAGGGAGGCTTGCGGCGTCCGTCCGGAATCTCTCCGATGCGAGAACAGCTGCGACAGGTCTCCTTCCAAAGCAGGCGCTTTATGACGCGCTTGCTCGCGGTCATTTTCCCGGAGACCTCTCGCTCGGACCAGTTCAATTGACAGCGGACATTCTGGAGATCCTCTCCGATGTGCATGTCGAAAAGATCAGAGGAGACAAACAAAAAGGGAAGATCGGAGAAAAATTTTTAGAACCGTTTGTCGTTCGGGTCACGATCACGATAAACGGAAAATCGACGCCCGTCGACGGCGCATCGGTCGTTTTCCTGAATTTGTCCGGCGAGGAATATGGCGAAGCTGTGACCGACGCCGGAGGGATCGCCTCCTGTGTGATCCAGGCCCGGGGACGCATCGGGCGGCAGCTTCGCGCACGGCTTTCGCTCCCCCTCGCCGGCAGGGAATTTTCTTCCTCTCTTAATTCCGCCTCCGCCGTATTTGAATGCACTCCGCTTGAAGCCGATGCTGCGTTCAGCCTGAAAGTATATGGATCTTCCTCGACGGTCGGCGATCTTCTCCGAAACCGGATGGCCGATGCCGTAAGCCGCGCAGGCTATCGCATTGTGGATATGTCCCGTTTTGTCCTGAGGGTGGAGATTCAATCCACCCGGCCCGAACTCGTTGAAGGGAACGACGAACCTGTCTACAGCGTTTCATCAAACATCACCATTACTTTGATAGACAAAGCATCGAATACAACGCTCGGCTCGCTGACCGTGAAATCTGCAAGAAAGTCGAAATCACAAAGTGCAGCGCTTGAAGAATCGGTCCGCGGGTCAAACTTCGATGAAATTCAGCTCACCTCGTTGCTGGAAAAAGCCAGGAATTGAGCCGCCGGGAGCATTGCTTTTCCTTATTGTTGAGATGCTTATCAGAAAAAGTTTCTGGGTTTCTTCTTTGGGCACAAGAATATTCCCCCCACTCTCATCTGTCGTAACACTACTGACGAATTGATATCCTGAAGGCATGACCGACCGTCACCATGATCCATACGCAGCATTACGCTTCGGAGAATTCCGCGACCTCGTTCTTTCATCATTTTTGCTGACGATCGCGTTGATGATGCAGGAGGTGGCGATCGGCTACGAGCTTTACCGGATCACCCACGACCCGCTGGCGCTGGGGATGATCGGCCTCATCGAAGCAGTTCCCTTCATCTCCTTCTCGCTGTTTGGGGGACATTTTGCCGACCGATACAGCAAACGAAAGATCCTGTTGTGGAGCGTCGGCTGTATCGCGCTTTGTTCGACGATCCTGCAATTCTTCTCCCGGGACCAGGGATCACAATCATCGGCCGGGCTGCTGTTCACCATTTACGCGACCATTTTCGTCATCGGCGTTTGCCGTGCATTCCAATCGCCAACGGCAACGTCGCTTCGCGCCATTCTTGTCCCGTTCGAACATTATGAGAACGCTGCAACATGGAGCAGCTCTGCCTGGCAAATCGGCGCTGTTGTCGGACCGGTGATATCGGGATTTTCATACGCGTGGTTCGGGTTCTCGAACACACTGCTCGTCGTTGTCGCCTTAGTCATCGCCACGTTTTATCTGTATTCGAGGATCGGCGACAGACCGGTGCCGGCGAAAAAAGAAGAGATCAATCTGGCCGAGAGCATCAAAGAAGGGATCGGGTTCGTCCTTAAAACAAAGGTCATCCTGTATTCGATCTCTCTCGACCTATTCTCAGTGTTGTTTGGGGGAGTGATGGCGATCCTTCCCATCTATGCTCAGGATATCCTGCGCGTCGGGCCGCAGGGACTTGGTATTCTGCGGGGGGCTCCGTCGCTCGGCGCCGTCATCACTCTTCTGATCCTTGCGCGAGTCTCCGCCATGGAACACCCGTGGAGAAACTTATTGATCGCTGTGACAGGCTTCGGCGTGTGCATTGTCGCCTTTGCCGTATCGCCATGGATGCTGTTGTCGGTCATCATGCTCTTCTTCAGCGGAGCATTCGACAGCGTCAGCGTCGTGATACGCCACACGCTGCTTCAGACCCTGACTCCCGACGAGCTGCGGGGGAGAGTGATGGCCGTGAACGGGATCTTTCTTGCCGCTTCGAACGAGCTGGGCGCTTTCGAATCGGGCGTTGCCGCCAAACTTATGGGAACGGTCCCGTCGGCTCTCTTCGGGGGCCTGATGACCCTCGCCATCGTGACGTGGGTTTACAGGGAGTCGAAAGGTTTATTCACCATTCAACTTTCGAAGCGGAAAAAATAACAAAGCCCCCCTGTTCGGAAGACCATATTCGCTGTTCTTCCTCGCGACAATCGTTTTCCAGCTCGTATTTTTAATACCGCATCAAACGAGAAGGTTCACACTGCTCCCGGTTGAACTGCTGCTGTCGAGGGGAGCCGTGACGCCGTTCGTCGAAGCCGTTGTGCTGCTTGGAGCCGCACCGCCGTGATGATGGTGGTGATGACGGGCTTTGCCCGCTGATTGCATGTCCTGCCCCAGCTTTTTCAAAGCATCCTGGGCCCCGCTGACGTTTCCCGATTGGAGTGCGCTGCCGAGAGCGGCAAGGTCTGTGCTGAACTGACTTTGCTGGCTTCCGTTTTGCTGCGTCCCCTGGACAGACTGCATGGCGCTTTGAATTTGTGAAAAGTCGCTCTGCGCGCTTTTCAGGTCGCCCGATTGAATCGCGGTGATCAGATTGTTAAAGTCACTCCGGAGGTTGGATGAGCTGGCTTGAGTGGCGGAAAGGTAAGGGTTGGTACTTGACGAAACGCTCTGCACTGACATGGTGCTCCTCCTCACAAAATAAATTCGGCAGGCAAGTTTGTCCCGCCCGCCAATGAGTACTATCGGCATAATACATCTGAATCTTCAGGGAGTCTGAGAAATAATCTTGCCGCATTATTTGCTTCACACAATGCCAAGGAGCAAAAAAATGATTGGAAATAATGGCAAAAAATTCATATATAAATCGTGTCAGAACAGGGTTGAAACGGTTTATTTGTCCATTGCGTCATACATGAAAACGAGAAAGCAGCCGTGACATCAAAATCATTCGGTAAATTAGCTGATGGTAAAGAAGTTGAACTATTTATCCTCAAAAATAAATCGGGGGCAGAGGTCCGCCTTACGAACCTTGGGGCGGCAATAGTCTCCATCGTCGTTCCCGATAGGGGAGGCTCCTTTGGCGACGTTATCCTTGGCCACGATGACCCCCAGGGATACGTTGCCGATCATTCCTATCTGGGATTTATTGTCGGAAGGTATGGCAACCGCATCGGGAAAGGAGAATTTTCGTTGAACGGCAAGGTCTATCAGCTCGGCATCAACGACGGCGAACATCATCTGCATGGAGGAGTGAACGGGTTTCATCGGAAATTATGGAACGTCCCGGCCAGCACGGATTCTTCCGTATCGATGCGATGTATCAGCCCGGACGGCGATGAAGGATATCCTGGAAAGGTTACGCTCGATGTGACATACACATGGAACGACAACAACGAGCTCGTCATTGATTACAAAGGAACCTCCGACGCTCCCACAATTCTCAATCCGACGAGCCACGGATATTTTAACCTCACCGCGGACCCGCGAAATACCATTCTCGATCATGAATTATTGATCGAGGCGGATCGTTTCACTCCGTCTGGCTCCGGGAGCATTCCAACCGGAAAGATTGAAAAGGTCGAAGGAACGCCGTTCGATTTCCGCGCTTGGCGGAAAATTGGAGAACGAATCGATGCTCCCTTCGAACAGCTCCAGCTCGCCAGAGGTTATGACCATAATTTTGTGTTGAATCGCTATGACAAAGCAATTCACCGTGCGGCGGCAGTCTACGAGCCAAAAGGGGGCCGTTTGATGGAAGTGTTCACCGACCAGCCCGGGATTCAGTTTTATTCCGGAAATTATCTGGACGGATCGCTCAAAGGGAAGGGGGGTATTGCTTACCAACGCCGGTCCGCCCTGTGTCTCGAGGCGCAGCATTTTCCGGATTCTCCCAATCAACCCCAATTTCCATCCGTGGTTCTGCATCCTTCAGAGACGTATCGGCAAACCACGACATACCGTTTTTCGGTCAAGAAGTAATCGGGGCTGAATATTTTCTAACCCTCTCAATGGGAATACAACCACATGGGCAAGTACGCTATCGGTTTAGATTTTGGGACTAACTCCTGCCGTTCACTCATCATCGACGTTGCAAACGGCAGGGAGCTTGCAACGCACGTTTTTCCGTATCCTTCCGGAACGGACGGAGTCATCGTAGACTCCTCCGACCCGAACCTCGCACGGCAGAACCCCGCCGATTATCTGCTCGGCATAGAAGAATCTATTAAGCAGGCTCTCCTCAAAGCGAAAAGGGCGGAATCGAAATTTTCTCCCGACGATGTCATCGGTATCGGCGTCGATACAACGGGGAGCAGTCCGATGCCGGTCGACGCGCACGGGGAGGCGCTGTGCTTTGATAAGAAATTCAAAAACGATCCGTCTGCGATGGTGTGGCTCTGGAAGGACCACACAAGTTTTGCCGAGGCTGCCCAGGTCACCGAGACGGCGGCCAAATTGCGTCCTCAGTATTTGGCAAAGATCGGAGGGACCTATTCCTCGGAATGGTACTGGAGCAAAATTCTCCACCTCAAAAACACTTCGCCCCAGACCTTTGAGGCGTCCGACAGCTTTGTGGAAATCTGTGACTGGATTCCGGCAGTTCTTTCGGGGGTAAAGCATCCACAAAAAATAAAAAGAAGCATTTGCGCTGCCGGCCATAAGGCGATGTTCAACGCTCAGTGGGGAGGACTTCCTGACGAGGAGTTTCTTAACGCGCTCTCGCCCGGATTAGGGAAACTGCGGAACAAGTTGTATTCCCAGGCTTATTCTGCGGACGAAAAGATCGGGAACCTTTCTCCGGAATGGGCGAAGAAACTAGGATTGCCCGAAACCGTGGCGATCGCGGTCGGCGCGTTCGATGCGCATATGGGCGCGGTGGGGGCGGGCATTCAACCCGGCACCCTTGTGAAAATTCTAGGAACGAGCACCTGCGATGTCATGATCCAGCCGAGCAGTTCTCCTCTGGCCGACATTCCGGGGGTGTGCGGGATCGTCAATGGCTCGGTGATGAACGGATTTTACGGGATCGAGGCCGGCCAATCCGCTGTCGGCGATATTTTTCTCTGGTTCATCAACAACCTCGTCCCTGAAAAATACGGTACGACCACCGACGAAAAATTCCGCACCCTTGAGAAAGCGGTGGCGGAGCTAAAGCCCGGTGAAAGTGGATTGATCGCCCTCGATTGGAACAACGGCAACCGGACGATTCTCGTCGATGTGCGGTTGTCGGGGCTTTTGATCGGGCAAACCCTCCACACGCAGCCCCATGAGATCTACCGCGCGCTGGTCGAAGCGACGGCGTTCGGTGCGCTGCGGATCATCGACCGCATTGAAGAGTACGGTGTTCCGGTAAAAGAAGTCGTCAATTGCGGAGGACTTGCATCGAAAAATCCGCTCCTCATGCAGATCTATGCCGACGTGACCGGACGTCCGATGAAGATCTCGCGAAGCGAGCAGACGCCGGCCCTCGGAGCTGCGATGTTTGCCGCTGTTGCCGCAGGAAAAGCGTCCGGGGGATACGCGACGATCCAGGAAACGCAAAAGGCGATGACGGGCGTTGAAAAGACGTACTCGCCCTCCGAAAAAAATCACCGGACATACTCGACCCTCTATAAATTATATCGCCAACTGCACGACGGCTTTGGAACGAAAGACTGGAGCGGGTCGATGCATGGGGTGATGAAGGAATTGCTGACACTGCGGGATTCAGTGCGAAAGGAAAACTGATGGTCGAACAACTGAAGAAACAAGTACTCGAGGCAAACCTGGCGCTCGTTAAGTATAACCTCGTGACCCTGACCTGGGGCAACGTGAGCGGCATCTCCCGCCGCGATGGCTTGGTGGTCATCAAACCGAGCGGCGTGGAATACAAGAAGCTAACAGTGAAGGACATGGTGGTGGTGGATCTGAAGGGGAACGTCATAGAAGGAAAACGGCGCCCGTCATCCGACACCCCGACCCACATAGAACTCTATAACGCCTTTCCTTCCATCGGAGGGATCGCGCACAGCCACAGCGAATATGCGACGATCTTTGCCCAGGCCTGCAGAGAGATTCCCTGTTTCGGGACGACGCATGCCGACGCATTCAACGGACCCGTTCCGGTCACGCGCAGTCTGACCAAGCAGGAAGTCGAAAAAGGCTATGAGATCAACACCGGGAAGGTGATCGTCGAGCGGTTCATGAAACTCGATCCGATCGCGGTTCCCGGAGTCCTTGTCTCCGGCCACGCGCCGTTCACATGGGGGAATGATCCGGGAGACGCGGTGAAGAATAATTTAATTCTTGAAAAAATCGCCTCGATGGCGCTTCATTCACTCGCACTGAATCCGTCACTTCGTCAACTTCCCGATTATCTCCTCGAAAAACATTATTCGAGAAAGCATGGCCCGGACGCGTATTATGGACAGAAGAAGTAATAGTTCAAAGCATCAGTAATTTTTCGGATTTCCCTCATCCTGCCACATACCATTGAAGAAAGGTTTTTATGATCGACCTCAAGCAATACGAAATCTGGTTTCTGACCGGAAGCCAGCATCTTTATGGCCCGGAAACCTTGAAGCAAGTGGAGAAAGACTCTCAAAATGTCGTCGCCGGATTGTCACAATCGCCTCATATTCCGGTAAAGATCGTCTTCACGCCGGTCCTCACGACGCCGGACGCGATTACAAAAATTTGTCTCGAGGCGAATAACGCCCCTTCTTGCATCGGCATCGTTGCATGGATGCACACGTTTTCTCCCGCAAAGATGTGGATCGGCGGACTGAAGGTACTGAACAAGCCGTTGCTCGATTTCCACACGCAGTTCGGACGGGACATTCCCTGGGGGGAGATCGACATGAATTTCATGAACCTCCATCAAACTGCGCACGGGGGACGAGAGTTTGGTTTTATGACTGCCCGGATGAAGAAGCCCCGTAAAGTTGTCGTCGGGCACTGGCAAGATGAAAACGCTCAGAAAAAGATCGGCGTCTGGTCGCGCGCCGCAGCGGGCTGGGCCGACAGCCAGGGAATGAAGGTTGCCCGGTTCGGGGACAATATGCGAAGTGTCGGCGTGACGGAGGGGGACAAAGTGGAAGCCGAGATCCGTTTCGGGTATTCGGTGAACGGCTACGGTCTGGGGGATCTGGTTGATGTCATGAAGAAGGTCAGCGATACGGAAATTGCCTCGCTTCTCTCCGAGTATGAGGCAAAGTATGAACTCGTCCCGTCCCTCCGAAAGGACGGGGAAAAACGCCGGTCGCTGCAGGAAGCCGCCCGTATCGAGCTTGCGATCCGCGCCTTCTTAAAGAACGGGAATTTCAAGGCGTTCACGACAACGTTCGAAGACTTACACGGACTCGAACAGCTGCCAGGATTGTCGGTGCAGCGAATGATGGCCGATGGATTCGGTTTCGGCGCGGAGGGGGACTGGAAAACCGCTGGGTTGCTGCGTGTGATGAATGTGATGGGGAGCGGTTTGAAAGGAGGAACTTCGTTCATGGAGGATTACACGTACCATTTCGACCCTTCCGCCAAGCAAGTTCTCGGAGCGCACATGCTCGAAATTTCCGAGGCGATCGCCTCCGGGAAACCGAAGCTGGAGATCCATCCGCTCTCCATCGGCGGAAAAGCCGATCCGCCAAGACTGGTCTTCGACGTTCCTGCCGGACCGGCGATCAATGTGACCTCGGTGGATATGGGAAATCGTTTTCGTTTGATCATCAACGAAGTAGAGACGATCGCCCCCGCCAAGCCGCTTCCACGGCTTCCCGTTGCGCGCGCGCTGTGGAAACCGAAGCCGGATTTTGAAACTGCGGTCGGAGCCTGGATCCTCGCAGGCGGCGCGCATCACACTGTCTTCAGTCAGGGAGTCTCGACGGAATGCGTCGAGGATTATGCGGAGATCGCCGGCGTTGAATGCCTGGTCATCGACGGGAAAACGACGCTCAGCGAGTTCAAAAAGGAACTGCGCTGGAACGACGTCTATTTCCAGCACGCAAGGTAGGAAAAGTTGTTGATTCCGGTTCCTGACTTCGTCAAAGGATTGATCTTCGATTGCGATGGAACGCTCGTCGACTCGATGCCGCTGCATTTGAAAGCATGGGAAGAAGCAGTTCGCTCTTATGACGCGCCATACGATCATGAGTTCTTTTCATCCAAAAAGGGGATGAGGGATGCTGACATCGTTGTGCAGTATAATGCCCATTTCGGGAGATCGTTGAGCTTCAAGGAAGTGATTCAGGCAAAGGACCGATTTTTTCTTCAAAGGATCAGCGAAGTCAAACCGATCCTTCCTGTCGTCGAGATTGCCCGCCGTTACCATAAGCTTCTTCCGATGGCGGTTGCATCAGGCGGTGCAAAAGAGATTGTGCACAAAGAATTGCACGCGATCGGCGTTGTGCATTTCTTTGAAGTGATACTGACCGCCGATGATCCATTCAGACCGAAACCTCATCCCGATCTTTTTCTTGAAGCAGCGAGACGAATCAACGTTGAACCTTCCTTGTGTCAGGTCTTTGAAGACGGGGATCTTGGTTTAACGGCTGCGCGTAATGCCGGGATGCACGCAACCGACATCCGCGCTTTTCTATAGAAGCTATCTCAAAAATATGTCACCTCATCCTTCCCAACGGGTCTGCGACCCGCAGGGTCGTTGACGATGCGCTCTCCCGCTCTTCGAGCGGGATCGCTTACTCCCCGAAGGTGTCCTTTGGGGACAGGATGATCCACTCACTTATTCACCCTGAGCAAGTCCCCCAAAGGTCGCCTAACAAAAGCGACTCTTTGAGGGGACGCGTCGAAGGGTCAATCTAATTTCATTTTTGAGATAGCTTCTAGTCATTGATTGTGTCTTCCCGTCTTTGTGGAAGAAAACCGTTCTGTTTTTTTAAAGTGTCCACGTTTAAGAGGTGCGCTTTATGAAGAAGTATTTCCTCGAACTCGTACTTGGCTTCTTATTTTTCACTGCGCCAACTTTTGCCCAACCGCTCAACCCGGTTGCCGACCCCGGTTCGGTCATAATAGAGGGAAACGTCCGATTTACCATCCTCACTCCTGAGCTGATTCGGATGGAATGGAGCAATGCGAGGGAGTTCGAGGACCGTGCGTCGCTCGTTTTCATCAACCGTAAACTCGATGCGCCGCATTTCACCACCCGCCGCGACAGCGGATGGCTCTTCATTCAAACCGACCGGCTGCGGCTTGCATACCATCCTGACGGTGACTCTTTTTCCTCCTCAAATTTGAATGTCAGCTTTGACCTGAAGGGCAAGACCGTGCGATGGCTTCCGGGGTTGCAGGATTCCGGGAATCTGGGGGGGACGATCAGGACCCTGGACGGGGTGCGTGGAGAGACGAAACTCGAGCCGGGCATTCTTTCGAAGGATGGCTGGGTTCTGGTCGATGACAGCGAGCGTCCGCTTTTCGACAATTCCGATTGGCCGTGGGTCACAGTCCGCCCATCGACAAAGCATCAGGATTGGTACTTTTTCGGTTACGGTCACGATTACCGGAAAGCCTTGTCTGATTTCACAACGGTTGCAGGAAAAATTCCAATGCCTCCCCGATTTGCCTTCGGGTTGTGGTGGTCGCGATACTGGGCATACACCGACGAGGAATTCAAGGACCTGGTCGAACAATTCAGAATTCACGACGTGCCGCTCGACGTGCTCGTCATCGATATGGATTGGCATCAGACCTTTGATCTGCGGTGGGGGCGGTCGCGGACCGACCAGGCGGGACAAACGCTCGGCTGGACCGGCTACACATGGGATCGAAACTATTTCCCCGATCCGCAAGGATTTCTCGCGTGGTGCGACAGCGAGGGGCTTAAGACGCCTCTGAATCTTCATCCCGCATCAGGGATTCAACCGCACGAGGATCACTACCCGGAGATGGCGCAGGCGATGGGGATCGATCCGGCGACAAAAAAATATGTTCCATTCGATATCGTCGACAAGAAGTTCGCGACCAATTACATGAATCTGATCATTCATCCCCTCGAGCGTCAGGGGGTCGATTTCTGGTGGCTGGACTGGCAGGCGTGGGGAACGACAAAGATTCCCGGCGTGACGCCGACCTGGTGGCTCAACTATGTTTTCTACACGGACATGGAGCGAAAGAACGCCGACCGTCCCCTCCTTTTTCATCGGTGGGGAGGGCTCGGCAACCACCGCTATCAGATCGGGTTTTCCGGGGATGTCGTTTCGGTGTGGGAATCGCTTGCGTTTCAGCCGAGGTTTACGGCCACGGCGGCTAATGTCGGATACGGCTACTGGAGTCATGACATCGGCGGACATATGCCGGGGGAAATTTCCCCGGAGCTTTACGCACGATGGATCCAGTGGGGAATCTTCAGTCCGATCCTGCGCACACACGTCACCAAGAACGGCAAAGCGGAGCGAAGGATCTGGGCGTATCCGGACGATCAATTCCGGATGATGCGCGATGCGATCCTTCTTCGATACTCGCTCATCCCATACATCTATTCCGCATCATACAAGACCTATCGAACCGGCGTCTCGATCGTCCATCCGATGTATTACGATGATCCCGAGGCTCCCGAGGCATATGAGTTCAGCGGCGAGTACCGGTTTGGCGACGACATGATCGTCGCCCCGGTCGCCGTTCCGGTCGACTCGACGAGCCTGCTTGCTGAAAAGAAAGTATGGCTCCCGGCCGGCGGATGGACCGAGTGGTTTACGGGAAGTCATCTTACCGGTCCGGGGATTTTCGCAAGACATTATGCGGAAGATGAAATTCCGGTTTTTGTGAAAGACGGAGCGATCATCCCGATGCAGCCCAAAATGCGTTCGACCCATGCATTGCCGGTCGATCCGCTGATCCTGACGGTTTTTCCCGGCGATTCCGGCTCATGCGATGTCTATGAGGATGAAGGCAATTCGCTCGGTTATCAGAAGGGAAATTTTGCAACCACACATGTGGCAATGAGGCAGACTGCGACGGGGGGCGTTGACGTCCGAATTTCTCCTGCGCACGGAAGTTATCCGGGAATGAATAAAAATCGTGCGTACGAACTTCGGTTCGTCAATTGTGCCAATCCTAAGACCGTATCGTGCAATGGCGAGACGGTTCTATTCAATGATGAGGAGTCAAAAGAAGGATGGAGGTACGACGGTGAGACGATGACGCTGATCGTGCGAACGCGTTCGTTCAGTACCGATCGATCGGTTGACATCGCTGTGTCGAGGGAATATCTCGACGGCGCAATTTCGGGAGTCGCGGACGGTTTCAGGAATAAGATCAGCCGCCTGCGGAAGGTCTCTCAATTCATCAATGCAACGTCATGGCCGGGCGATTGGTCTCCCGATGTGTTGATCCACGCGGAGCAAACCGGGAACAGGATTTCGGTTCACCCGGAAGATCTGAATAAGGAATTAGCCGGCTTAAAATCCGACCTGCGGGCTCTGCCAGCCGCTCTTGACTCCCTTAAGGTGAGCAGTGAAGTACTTATTAAGGCCCGGGCACAGCTTCGCGACATTCTCGCTCCCTGAACGGATCCTATTTCGCATGAAATAGAAGGTCCGCGCTCACAGGAGTCTTCGGACGGTCGGGGCCTTCCAATTGGAGCGACAATCCGCTCCCTCCGCCTGCCTGGAAGAAATCGACTTCGATTTCATGGTATCCTTTTTTCAGATACGTCGAGCCCGACTGCTCCACCATCGCATGCGTTCCGTCGTTGACGACAATGTCCGCACCGTCAACCGTAAGCTTCGATCCGTCATCGGAGGTGAGAGAGAATTGATAGACCCCGTCCTTTTCGACCTTTAGGTAACCTGCGAACTGCAGCCCAAAATTCGTGACCGCCGCATCTGCCGGAATCTCAATACTCGTTGCCCTTTGCGTCCTGACCGGCGAAAGCTCCGTAAAATCAGGGAGCCTTCTCCAGCTCCCCTCAAAATAATTGCAGCGCAGTCCCGGCTCTAAGGCGGCAGGATCGATCTTTGCCGTCTTCACCTCCGACGTGCCTTCGACCTCAAGGACTACGACAGAATGCCTCGGAACCGTAACCGTAATGGCATGCGGTGCCGACGTAAAAGACCCGAAGGAACGGATCGTGACGTTTTCCGGCTGATCGAATGTATTGTGCGCATTCAGTTCCTTGGATGTCAGGACCTGCCCCGTGACGCTCTTGACGCTGAACGATTCGACGTTGCAGACAAGGCGTTCA
Organism: Bacteroidota bacterium; assembly: GCA_035506275.1. Lineage (NCBI taxonomy): Bacteria > Pseudomonadati > Bacteroidota > Bacteroidota bacterium. The sequence continues at coordinate 349,402 of DATJPT010000008.1, read as the reverse complement.
TCTTTTGAGACATCGAGGTTGCAAAGTGAAATATGAATTTTTCCGTTTCGATCCAGCGACGACGACGCGCTGAGCGCCGGAATTTTATTCTTGTCAACTGCAATGCTGTCGGTGCTGAGCGTCGAAGGAATAAGGATGGCGTCCTGGTGCACTTTGTACATATCGAAGATATGATACGTCGGCGTAAGGACAAGCGAGTCTCCGCTCGTGAGGCAGACAGATTGCAGCACGTTCACCGCCTGGGCGATGGCCGCCATTTTTACTCTGTCGCAATGGTTGTTGAAAATGTTGAGGTTGATCCCCGCAATGAGCGCATCCCGAAGGGTATTCTGTTGGTAGAGGAAGGAAGGATTCGTTCCAGGCTCCACTGCGTACCATGCTCCCCATTCATCGACGACGAGCGCAACACTCTTCCCCGGATCGTATTTGTCCATCACGGCTGAATGCCCCTTCACGATCTCTTCCATACGAAGCGTCTTGGTGAGGTCGGCATACCAGCTTTTCTCCGTCACGTTCGTGGCATTTTCGTCGTTGCACCAGGTATAATAGTGGAGAGAAAGGCCCCAAATGGAATTTCCTGTCTGATGCATGACGACGTCGGTCCAATGGTAGTCGTCATCGGACGGGCCGACGGCAATCTTTTTCAAGTGGGATGCACCGTAGTCGTGCATGAAACTTCCGTACCGGAGCGCAAGGTCGGAGTAATACTCCGGCTTCATGTTCCCGCCGCAGCCCCATGCTTCGTTGCCGAGCCCCCAGAAGAGGGCTTCCCACGGAGCTTCGCGGCCGTTCTTTTTCCGCAGGTCGGTCATCGGGCTCTTGTTGTCCGAGTTGACATACTCCACCCACTCGGATAATTCCTGCACCGTCCCGCTCCCCAGATTTCCGCTGATGTATGGCGCACATCCGATCTGGCTGCAGAGGTCGAGATATTCATGCGTGCCAAAGCTGTTGTCTTCCGTGACGCCTCCCCAATTGGTATTGACGAGCGAAGGCCTCGATGAAACCGGGCCGATGCCGTCTTTCCAATGATAGCCGTCCGCAAAGCAGCCCCCGGGCCATCGCAGAAATGGAGCGTTTATTTTTTTCATCGCTTCGACGACATCCTTGCGGATGCCGCGCACGTTGGGGATCTTTGAGCCCTCGCCGACCCAGAATCCCCCGTAGATGCTGTGCCCAAGATGCTCAGCGAAATGTCCGTAGATGTTCTTGCTGATGATCCGTCTGGCTTTTGCGAGGTCGAGTGTAAGAGTATCGGCTGCATCTTGTCCCTGCAGTGCAGGGGAGCATAGCGCGGCGATGAAAAGAAGCAAAGTCCACTTTATCGTTTTCATGAGAATTGTGAAATGGTGAAGGATAGACGTTTGTTTTGGATGACAATGACAATTACTTAGCAATTTTTTGGAAGAATTGCAAGGCACAGCGCCTCCATTAACAAAGTTGCCAAATCGTCATCCGTTGACTATATTATCCAACGGCTTCACCTTCCTGGTAGGAGGGAGGGCGAAGAGGCTGTTCCGGCGATCGATCGGCCCCCATAAATTTCTTTAAGGATGATGTGTCTCGTATGTCTTTTCTTCTGAGCGATTCGCTTCAATATCTCTCCAAATTGACGCCGCGCCGGACGCTCAATATCGCCCAGGTTATTTCCTCGTACTTTGTTTCCAAGTATACAAAAAAGCCGGTGCAGTGGGGAATGCCTGTTTCCGTCTTTATCGAGCCGACAACTTCATGCAACCTGAGATGCCCCGAGTGCCCCAGCGGACTCCGGTCGTTCACTCGTCCGACCGGGATGTTGAAATCCGATCTGTACGAAAAAATGCTCGATGAATTGGCTCCAACCCTGTCGTATTTGATCTTCTATTTCCAGGGGGAGCCATATTTGCATCCAAAATTTTTGGAGATGGTCCGGTACGCGCACACGAAGCGGATCTATACGGAGACAAGCACCAACGCGCATTATTTGAACGATGACAACGCCCGGCGCACGGTTGAGAGCGGGCTGGATCGGTTGACCGTTTCGATCGACGGAACGACCCAGGAGACATACGAACAATACAGGGTCGGCGGTTCGCTCAAGAAGGTCATCGAAGGGACGACGAATGTCATCGCATGGAAGAAGAAACTGAGATCCAAAACTCCATGCGTCATCTTTCAGTTTCTTGTCGTAAAGCCGAACGAGCATCAGGTGGAAGACGCGAAGCGGCTTGCGAAAGAACTCGGCGTCGACACCGTGCTGTTCAAGACGGCGCAGATCTACGATTATGAACACGGCAGTGATCTCATCCCAACGCTGGATGATTATTCCCGCTACAAAAAGAACGACGACGGTTCATATTCGATCAAAAATAAGCTCCTCAATCACTGCTGGAAACTGTGGAAAGGCTGCGTCATTACCTGGGATGGGACGGTGGTGCCCTGCTGCTTCGATAAAGACTCTCAGCATGCCCTGGGGGATCTTTCGACGACGACGTTCAAGGAGGTGTGGCAGGGGGAAGGATATCAGCAGTTCAGAAGGTCGATTCTCAGATCGCGGAAAGAAATCGATATCTGCAAAAACTGCACCGAGGGGCTGAAAGTGTTTGCTTAGGATCCCGCGCGCAGTCGCCGAAAGTTTCCCGAATTCTTCGGTTCTCAACCTTGTCTCCGCCCGTTCCGGAAGCCCGACTGGCCTCCTCCTCCCGGCAGTTGAGGATTCACCATCTCAATTCCCCACCGCTATCTCCGTCGCGGATTTGTCATGCGGTAGAAGAAAGAAAATAAAAAAAGGCACGCGATGGTTGCGTGCCTTTGGTCTTTGCATACGAGAGGGGTGATAGTCGATTACTGATTGATCGCCATTTTCGCTGCTTTGCTTCTCACGAACGCATAATTCAACGACGGCAGCCCGTAAAAATCCGCCGCCTTCTTGCTGTATTCCTGAGCGTGTTCCTTGTCTCCTTTTAACTTATACGCCTGGGCAAGACGGTATAAATTGTACGCGTCCTGCAAGTTCGATTGCAGGAGTTCGTTGACCGCCTTATTGCCGTCCTTTTCCGCAAGCGCAATCGATCCCGCCAGCTCGTGGGTGAACCGCATTTGGCCCTCGTTCTTTGTCTGCTCCGTCATGCTTACAAAAATATCTTTTTCCTCCTTCGCCTTGCTCAGGTCTCCTTTCGCGAGTGCTGCGTACGCTTCGTTGTAGTGGCTGATGCGTACCGCGTTTGCCTTGATCTCCGGCGAGAGGTCAGACTGCATGATGATATGAAGCGACCTGCGAAAGGCGGCAATGGCATCGTCCGGTTTCCCTGATTCAAGCAGAACATTTGCCTGCGCGCCGACATCGCCCGCCATTCCGACAATGTCGTTGATCTTCTTGCCGACAGCGAATTCTTCGTCGAAATCCTTCAACGCTGCATCCATGTTGCCGGCATCCGCATCCACGACAGCTTCAACGAAATAGGCTTGCCGTTGTTCCCCTTCATTGCGGGCGATCTCATAGAGATGGTGCGCCTCCTGGGAGGCGAGTTCCGGTTTTCCCTGGTAGAGAAAATTCATCGTCAATCCGACCTCAGAGGAAGTAAAATTCGGGTCGATGGCGAGCGCCTTCTTGTAGTTGGCTATTGATTCGTCAAAACGTCCCATTTTTAAGAGCAGCTCCGCATAGGAATCGTATGGATTGGCATCGCCGGGGATCAATTCAGTATATTTTTTGAAGGCAGTTTCTGCGTTGTCGTATTGTCCGGCTTGACGATATGCGTACCCGAGCAAATTGTAGGAAGGGGCGAATTTATCTGCGATGCGGACCGACCGGACCAGCTGACCAATGGCGCTGTCGTATTCCTGCTGGCCAAAGAAAAACGTCCCGAGGGTGAGGCGGGCACGCTCGTCGTTTGGATACATGGAGACCAGCTTTTCGAGATACCCGCGCTGTTGTTCAAACTGGGCGTTCGCTCCAGCTTGAGCTGCCAAGATCATGAGGCGTTCCCCTTCGGAAGCGGCGTCCTTATGTGAGACTGCCCCGTTCATATTCTCCAGAAAATCCTTCATCGTCAGTGAGACGTTCGCGCGGTTGAGATAGGCAGTCGCAAACGACGGGTCGAGTGCGATGGCTTTGTCAAAATGGGCAAGGGATTTAGCGGTTTCGAGATTGTCGGCAAGCTCCAGCCCTTCAAGGAATTCTTTCCGTGCTTCATCCGATACCGTTGTCACCGGGACCTTCGCCGAGACATTCTCTGCGGATCGAACTGTCGCACTCGATAGAAGCATCGATGCAACTGCCAACATTACAATTTTCTTCATACTACCTCCGATTTGTGATGATAAAATGGACCGATCGTAAATACGCGACGTTACCGCCGTTTGGTCTCACGGCTGGATGAAAAACCGGCCGAAGAATTACGCAATTCTTCCAATACAACTGCTGTGGTAACTGGCGTTTAGCGAGGGAATTCAGTTCGTGTATATTGATACGGAAAATAAGGAAAAAAGTTGCGAGTGTGGGATGTGGTACAGAGGAACCGATGTGGGATAGTTAGTGTGCCCGAGGGGAGACTTGAACTCCCATGCCCTTGCGAGCGCTGCCTCCTGAAGACAGTGTGTCTGCCATTTCACCACTCGGGCGAATTACCAGCACAAAGATACAAAATTCCGCGACGCAAATCAACAGAGCATCATCTTTTTAAAGAGACGGACGATAATGCGCATAGAATCTCGAGAACAATTTATTATTTTTGTTCTCAGCAGGAGATTTTGTATCTTTGTCATCGCTGGCCGCGGGTGATGTGTGCAGTGCAACAGAGGGTGGAGGCCGACGCTCGAGTCGCAACGATACGGCTCACAACAACATCTCAAAGTACAGAAGTTTCTATGTCCGTCCGGAAGGCAATTCTCTGGAGCATTTTTTGGGTCGTGCTCTCATTGTTGCTGAACATCGGCGTGTATGTTACGTTGGGGGAGCAAAAAGCGCTTGAATTCTTCACCGGCTATGTGATCGAAAAGTCCCTGAGCGTTGACAACCTCTTCGTCTTTCTCCTGATCTTCACCTTTTTCAAGATTCAGCCGGCACAGCAGCGCCGCGTATTGAATTTCGGAATTATCGGCGTCATCATCCTTCGGGGGATCTTGATCCTGCTGGGAACGACTCTTGTCAGGCAATTCCATTGGGTGCTGTACATTTTCGGTGTCGTCCTTTTGTACTCAGGGTATCAGATCACTTTTGGGAAAGAAAGGACGATCGACCCTGAGCGCAACGGGATACTCAAACTGTTTCGCACCTTTATCCCGGTGTCGGACAAGAACGCAAACGGCCATTTTTTTTTTCGCGAGAACGGGACGCTCTTTGCGACATCGCTCTTTGTGGTTCTGCTCGTCATTGAAACCACCGATGTTGTCTTTGCCGTGGATTCCATCCCGGCGATCTTTGCCATTACGACCGACCCGCTCATCGTTTTCAGCTCGAACATCATGGCTGTGCTGGGGTTACGATCGATGTACTTCGTGGTCGAGCAGGGACAGCAGAAATTTGAGTATATGAAGTACGGCGTCGGCGTTGTCCTCGGATATGTCGGGACAAAGATGCTGCTGATGGATGTCGTGAGGATCAATCTCATCGTTTCACTCTTGATCATCGGAAGCGTCCTCGGAGTGTCCGTGTTGCTATCGTATCTTCTCAGGCCGAGGCATTCTGTTCCGTCATAGTCAGCTGCGGTGAGGAAACGTCGGTCGGTTCATCCATTAATCCGGATCAGTAATGAAAAAGAGTATTCTCACTCTTGCGATAATGCTCGCAATGTCTCATTCCCTTTATGCCCAGACGGTGTATCTGCCTGCGACGCATGAAGTCTATAAATTTCTCGACGAAATGGCTGCCAAGCAGATCATCGGCGACTATCGCGATGCGGTAAAACCGCTCTCCCGTCATGCCATAGCAAAATTTTTGATCCGGGTTGACAGCCTTGCTTCCCAGTTGACGGCGGTCGAGCAGGGAAGGTTGAAGCTCTATAAAGAAGAGTTTTACCAGGAATTGAAAAGTCTCAACTCTACGAACCTTCCCGATGAGCGGTGGCATTTGTATGGCTATCAAAGCGACCCGACGCAGGTCGTGGTGGATGTGATCGGTTCAGCTTCCGAGAATCGCATGGCGGACGGGAAAAAATTGTCGGAAACGACCAACGGAATATTTGGATACGGCTATGTCGGGAGCAATGTCGGCGCATATTTCTATTATCATGATTCACACGACGGCGGGTCGTACGTGAATTCGGCGGGAACGTACACAGGATCGGCGGCCTCGTTTCGCCCGTTGACCCCTTTGCCGGCGGCTGTCATCACGAACCCGGGAGCGTCGGTGAGTTCCTTCGATTACGATGTTTTTAACGCGCAGGTTAATTTTGACCTTGGCTTTGTGACGTTGACCGCAGAACAAATGCAGAATGTCTGGGGCTCGGGAGAGAACAGCAACATCATTCAGTCGACCAAAGCGCCTGCGTTCCCGCAGTTGAAACTTCGGGCGCGGCTCAGCAAGGATATCGACTTCACTTATATTCACGGATGGCTTTTCTCGGGAGTCATCGATTCGTCGCAGACGTATAATACCCAGTATTGGGGAATCCGTCCGGTCTACATGAACAAATACATCGCTGCGAACATGCTCGAGGTTACGCCGTGGAACGGAGTTAACATCGCTGTCGGAGAATCGGAAATTTATGGCGGTCCGGGGCGAAGTCCCGAATTATTCTATCTGATCCCGATCATGTTCTTCAAAGCCGCCGAGCATTATCTTGATAATCAGGACAACTCGCAGGTCTATTTTAACCTGAAGTGCGACGTCATCAAAAATTTTGATTTTTATTTCCCCATTTTTTTTGATGAATTCAGCACCACCACGTTCCTCAGTCCGTCAAAAAACCACAACCAGGTGGCGTTTACCGCAGGAGGAAATGCGTACGATCTGTTTTACCACGATACGAGGATCAACGTCGAGTATACGCGCGTCAATCCGTGGGTGTACAATCATCAGTACGTGGAGGATTCGTACCAGAATCATGGCGCGAATCTCGGTGATTGGATCGGGCAGAATGCCGACCTCTTTACGGTGAGCGCTTACCATCGTCCGCTGTACAATTTGGAGGTCGGGCTGACCTTTCAATCGTTGAGAAAGGGGGGGAAGGAGAACACGTACTATCAGTATAACGAGGTCGGTGAGCCCCCCCTGTTGTACGGTCCGTTGACAAAGCAGCAGTCGTTCGGCATTGTTGCAACTTATCAGCCCCTGCGCGACCTCTTTATCGATTTCCATGCTTTGCGGACCCGATTCACGACGCAGATGACGCCGACATATACCGACAACACCGGCTATAATGAATACACCAACAATGTCTTCGACTACGTCATCGACCCGAGTTACGCCGGCAAGTATGATGTTTTGCTGGGAATTCGCTATAATGTCTATTAAGAGCGCCTGCTCGTGTTGCGATGGGAGCGAAGGGGTAAGTGCTGTAGAGGGAGTCATTTCCATCGGGGACTTACCCTAGTAGTTGAATTTACCTTAAACTTTGGCACTATTTCCGTGTCAAAAAAAGTACGGCAAAATATTCGATGGATCAACGCAGCGACCTTGAGCTGATTCGTGAGTTTAAGGATGGGAATGACAAAGCGTTCAACCTCCTCGTACTTCGCTACCAGGAAAAGATCTATTGGGTTGTCCGGCGCTTGCTCCCCGACCACGATGAAGCCGACGACGTCGTCCAGGATATTTTCGTAAAAGTCTACCGGTCGCTGGATTCGTTCAAGGGCGATTCAAGTTTCTACACCTGGCTCTACAGGATCGCCGTGAACCTGTCGCTGAACGAGATCCGCCGCAAGAAGACACGGAGGACGTTTGCCCTCGACGAGACCGTCGCGCAGCATGAGTCGGACGAAATGCTGCCGCTCGAGCGGATGGAGCGTGAAGAAAGAACAGCGTTGATAAAGGAAGCCATCGAGAGGCTGCCGGAGAAGCAGAAGAAAGTGTTCGTCCTGAGGTATTATGAAGAGCTGCCGTATGAAGAAATTTCCAAAATCCTCAAGACAAGCGTCGGCGGGCTCAAGGCAAATTATTTTCATGCAGTAAAAAAAATAGCAGAGTATGTCAAACATGGATTGCGATAAGATTCAGGGGCTGTTGGTGGGGTTGAGAGAGGGGACGATCTCTCAGGAAGAGCGGGAAATCGTTGAGAGGCATACAGCAGCCTGTCCGCAGTGCACGGCCGATCTGACGCTGATCGACGAGGCGCTCGAGGCGTTGCGGAATGTCGCGGACGACACTGTGCCGAATCACTACTTCACGAACCTCCTGCCGCGCGTGCGTGCGAGGATCGAACAGGACTCCCGAAAGAGGATTCCCATTGCTTTCCCGGCATGGCTGCAGCGCTTTCTGGCGCCCGCCTCCGCCGGCGCGGTGCTCGCCTCGATGATCGGCATGTACTTCCTGTTCAGCCCCATGGCCGATACGCAGTTTGCGCTGAGGGAAATTGTCTCCGACCTTCCGAAAGACGAGATCGAGGGGGTTGCGGAATCGGTGACCTCTGCGGGAGTATTGGCACGGGCGACCGAACCTTCACAAAGGCTCGAGGAAACGCTTGCAAATCCGACCGCCGTGACCCGGAGGATCGAGCGGGAACTGGTTGACGACCAGCTGAACCACGGGCACTCCCTGTCGATATTTCTTGCGGCTGAAAATCCTTTTGAAGATATTATAGAAAATGATGATGTCGATTCCATTATAAAGAAACTTAACGATACATCACTTTAACTCAGAGAAGGTCACCATGAAATATTTTGCTACAACGGCACTCGGCATACTGTTGGTGACAGGTTCTGTGCTGGCCCAGCCTGGAAGCGGAGACCGCCCCCAGCGTCCGGCATATGACCGTATTGAAAGCTATAAAAAAGTCCGCATGCTTGAGTCGCTGAAACTGGACGAAGACCAGTCTGCAAAGTTTCTCACACGCTATAATAAACACTCCGATGCGATGCATGCGTTCGAAAAAGAACGGAATGAGTTGGTCGATAAACTCGATGAACAATCGAAAGCCAATGCGGTGGACGACGATTACAATCAGACGTTCAACCTCCTGCTCGACATCGACAAGAAAATCTCCGGAGAACGTCAGCACTTCCTGACGGAGCTTAAAGAGGTTCTCTCCAACAAACAAATTGCGCAGTATATCGTCTTCGAGAGAAATTTTGCCCAGGAGCTGCGTCAGATGGTTCGGGATATTCAGCGTGAGCGAATGAAGGATAGGTGACGGCGAAGCATTATCCGGCAGGATCAAGAGTGAGGATCGTCTCTGAACCTCACTCTTTTTTATTTTAGGGGGGAGAGGATCTGGGTGCCGTGTCTCGGAAATTGTCAGTGCGTTCTTGTGTCTTGAAGATCCAAAAACAGAGACCTTCCCCCGGTCCGAGCCGCATTCGCTCCATCTCCGATAGAAGGGGCCTGCCGGACGCAACCGTCATTCATTTGGGAAATTTCCGCGCTCGCTCCGAAACTCGGTTTGGGAACTGCTTGGGCACTTTGTCTTTCGGCTGGAGGTTTCACTCCGTTCCCAATCGGAGATTGGGAGCGAGAGAACCCGTGCCCAATCGGTTCGAATACGGATCTGTGACGCCGCCCGGCAATTCTTCGGGTTGATTCTTCCTCCATCAATTGATATATTTTTGAATGCCGAACGGCCACGCTGAAAGCGTCTACCTGGATTACAGTGCGACAACGCCCGTCGACCCCGAGGTCGTTGATGCGATGGAGCCGTATTTTTCGCGTTCGTTCGGCAATGCCTCATCCATTCATGCATTCGGCCGGAAAACGAAAATTGTCCTCGAGGAGAGCCGGGAAAAAATTGCCCGCGCGATCGGGGCGGAGCCGGGGGAAATTTTTTTCACGAGCGGCGGGACAGAGGCGGACAACCACGCGCTCGCAGGTGTGGTATCTGCCGCAAAGCGTTCTCATGGGAAGCATCACCTTATCGTTTCTTCCGTCGAGCACCATGCGGTGCTTCGCTGCGCCGAGTACCTGTCGGCAAACGGTTTCGATGTGACCTATCTTCCCGTTGACGGATATGGAAGAGTCGACCCGGATGATGTCCGCGGGGCGATACGTCCGGAGACGGCGCTTGTCTCCGTGATGCACGCGAATAACGAAATCGGAACGCTGCAGCCGATCCGGGAAATTGCCAGGGCTGCTCATGACCAGGGTGTTGTCTTCCACTCCGACACCGTGCAGTCCGCCGGAAAAATTCCGGTCGATGTCAATGACCTCCCGGTTGACCTGCTCGCGCTTTCAGCGCACAAATTCTATGGTCCCAAAGGGATCGGCGCGATCTACATCCGCAAAGGGATCGACATAGACCAATTTATCCACGGCGGAGCGCAGGAACGGAACAGAAGGGCCGGCACGGAAAACATCCCTCTCATTGCCGGTTTTGCCAAAGCGATCGAAATCAGCCGCCGCGATATGGAGAAAAATATTGCTCATGCGAACGAACTGAGGCAGGAGTTGCAACGCCTTCTTTCGCGCCGCTTCGAGTCGATATTGTTTAACGGTCACCCCGTCGATGCCCTGCCGTCGATCGTCAACATCTCCTTCGACAGCACGAAAGCCGACATCGACGGCGAGGCATTGCTGTTGAATATGGATCTGCGCGGGATCGCCGTCACGAGCGGATCAGCCTGTTCGTCAGGGAGCATGGAGCCGTCCCACGTCCTCCGGGCTATCGGGCGCGATCTTAAAACCGCGCGCGCCAGCATCCGTTTCTCGACGGGAAAGAATACGACGATGGATGAGATACGGAAGGCCGTCGATGTTTTGGAGGAAGTTGCGCGGTAAAGTACCGCAGCCGCTGTCTAATTTTTTGAAAGGGATCGCTATGAAGTTCGTGGTCATCATTGTCTTCGCAGTGCTCTTCTTCGGGTGCGACAACACTCCGGAACAAGCGCCGGCGAATTTGCAAAAAGGGGACGAGTATTTCGCCGCACAGCAATACGAGGTAGCGGAGTATTATTACGAGAAGATCCCGGAAGAAAGTCCTCTCTACAAAGAGGCTCAGCTGAAGATCGACAAGATCGACGAAATCCAAAAAAATTCGATACCAAAGATCTCAGTGGCCGAAGAGTCCCAAAAAGTTTCGATCTTTGAACAGACAATGACGAGCAATTCGGGGGGAACCGAGCCGGTGCATTCTGTCGAGCTGAACAACGAGTCCTCCCATAAACTCGTGTCGGTCGTCCTGGAGTTCACGTACTTCGATGCCGGCGGGAACGTTGTTGCGGTGAAACAACTGAAGGTACCGTCGCCGATGCTGGGAAAGACTCAGGAGACATTCAAGGAGATCGCGCCGGGCCACCTCGAATCGCCGTGCACGTCGAGCAAGGTAAAAGTTGTTTCGGCAGAATTTCAATGAGAGGAACCGCCTTTTTCGACCTCACGCAAAAGAATGCCGTAGCGTAAACCGCGGTCGCTCACCACAATTGTCCTCAACCGGGCGGCATCCATGAACTCCAGCAAGATCATGATGCCCGCCAAAAGGATATCAGCTCTCCCCGCCGAGATTTGAGGAATGGCCTTGATGTCATCCAGGGTCTTACCTTTTAAGAGATTGAACGACGATACAATATCATCCAGCTGAAGTTCATATCCGTGGACTTTCTTCGGATCGTACTGCGGCAATTGAAGCATCATTGCGGCGAGCGTCGTGACGGTCCCCGCCACACCGACTGCAAGCGGGATAGACGACCGGATGAAAGAGACGGATTCAAGCTGTTGTCTGATGAATGCTCTCGTCTCGGCGAGCGCCTGATCTGTCGGCGGCGAGGTCTGCAGGAGCCGTTCTGTAACACGGACGCAGCCGATATCAAGGCTTACCTTGTCGAGGATCCCCGATTGCGCGGCCGCGATGATCTCCGTGCTTCCACCGCCGATATCCAGGACAGTAAAATTACCGAAGGAAGTATCAATGCCGACCACGGCGCCGCGGCACGTCCATTCCGCTTCGTCGTTCCCCGTGAGGATCTCGATCGCAATGCCGGTTTCTTTGAGAATGAACTCGCGGAATTCCTCTCTGTTTGCGGCATCCCGAAGAGCGCTTGTTCCCACCGCGATGATTTTTTCTGCGCCGAGCCGCGTTGATGTCCCCCCATACTTCCGCAGAAAATCCGCGGCGCGATGAAAGGTCTCTCGATTGATCACGCGCTTCTCGTCGACCCCCTTGCCGATCCGGGCAATGACTTGTTCGTCGTGAACCACTCTGGCGATCCCGTTCACGCCAATGTCGGCAACGAGCAGCAGAATGGTATTCGTGCCGATGTCAATGCTGCTTACTCTCATGTCATTTGCTTCCGCGCCGCTATCCCGATCCATTCATTTTCGCTTTCAACGAAGTGGATCGCATATCGACGTTCTGAAAGGACTTTGTTTATGGGATCGTAGTCGTCGCGCAAGAGCCCTGAGAGGAGAAGGGTCCCGTGCTGACTGATCTTCTCCAGCATCGAAGGAAATAACTCGGTGATGGTGTTCCGTGTGATGTTTGCAAGGATGAAATCAAATTCGTGCTCTGTGACGACGTCGAGCGATCCGAAGCGGATCTCCACCTTCTGTTCGCATCCGTTTCGTTCGACATTTTCTTTAGCGTTGACATACGACCATTCATCGATGTCGACTCCCACCGCAAATCGGGCGCCGAATTTCACCGCAGCGATCGCAAGGATCCCGGTGCCCGTTCCCACGTCGAGGACGAACGAACCCGGCGTTATCGCCCGCTCCATGATGCGTAGCATCAGCCGCGTTGATTCATGATAGCCTGTGCCGAACGACATTTTGGGGTCGATGATCAACACAACTTGTCCGTCCGGGTTCGTCACATCGCGCCACGACGGGGTGATGATGATGCTCTCCGTCACCGCAACGGGCTGAATCGATGCTTCCCATTGCTGATTCCAATTCTGCTGCTGAATTTCGGAGACGCTGGAAATTGTGTCAAAAGGGAGGCCGTTCTGTTTCACGATCGACGATACCTTCATCCCGACCGCTTCATCCCAGTGACTTTTTGGGATGTAACAATACAGTACGGCGTCGTCCTCGAGAAATCCGTTGAAACCGATTTCAAAGAGTTGAGAAGAAAGAAGCTCTCTCAAGGCAATGTCTGCGGCGAGGCGGAGAGCGACTTCGACGTACGGTTCATTCATAGCGGGTCAAAGGAGGGGGAGCGTTTCACGAAGCTGCATGGATTGCCTATGCATCTACTTGCCCGTACCCGGCAATTCTGAATAGATGACCTGCATTAACACTTTCCCGACTGCACCTAGGCTTTCAGCGCTGCATTTGTCAGGCGTATCCTGTGTTGTGTGCCAATAGGGGTATTGAAAGTCGATAATGTCAACCGCGGGGAGTCCCCCTTCGTTGAGAGGCGTATGGTCGTCCGATATTTGCTCCCCGGGGACATTAATGAACTGCGTGACGCCGAGATTTTCTGCCGTTGACCAGATCCGTTCGACGACCTCGGGGGCATAGGCCGCGGAGCTTTGTTCCATCGGGATCTGGAGGTCCTTGTAGCCGACCATATCGAGCAGCACTGCGAATCGCGGCCTGTAATTCTCGCTTTTGACCTTCATAAAATATCGGGTACCCAAAAAATAATTTTCGAGATCGTGGCTTGTGCCGTAATCTTCTCCATCCACAAAAAGAATGTCGACGCCGATGCGCGGGGGAGTTTGTTTGAGAAGACCGGCGATTTCCATCAGCACCGCCACGCCGCTGGCTCCGTCATTCGCGCCAAGGATCGGCTGATTCCGCTTGGCAGGGTCTTTCTCTTCGTCGGATCGCGGACGAGTATCCCAATGAGCCAGCAATAATATTCGGTCCGTTGCCGAACTGTTGAAGGTTCCGAAAATGTTCGTCAGTCGTAAAATTTCGCCGCCGTACCCGTGGTGAATAAAATCCTGCCGTGTCACGTGTTCTGCATAGCGTGACAGCTCATGCGAGAGGTATTCCAGGCACTGTTGGTGTCCGATTGAATTCGGGTTGCGCGGACCGAAATCCGTCTGCGCCTTCAGATACGAGAATGCTTTTTGACCGTCGAACTCGGGCATGGCGATTTTTGCCGGGAGTGTTTGGGATGGCGGCGATTGCTGCGGATGCGGGCTTTCTGGACGCTGATTGCACGATGTGAAAAGAACTGCCGCCGTTAACAGCAATGGAAATTTGATCATAATCCGGAAGTTGGTGGTGAAAAATGATACAAAAAAGGCCAGCGAGAAGCAATGACATAGGCACCATCGCCATTGATCCATGGAACAAAAGGGAGTATCTGCAAACGATTTGCCGTGAATACCCTGCAACTTTTCTCTAAAATATTCGTTATGTGAACGAGGGGAAAAGAATATAAAACCAAGGAGCGGCTATGAAAATATCACCTTCCTCATGGGCTAAAATAATTGTCTTTATCGCTGTCGGCATCATGTTCGGCGGCGTGATGGTCCTTTATTCGAATTCGCAGTTCGACAACCCGTCTTCGGATTCGCCGCGGGATGAACTGCGATCGATGTTCGGTCACGATGAATCTTCGTCGACCAACCGGCACATCGAAAAGAATTTCTCAGTGAAAAGCGGGGGCAATCTTCTGCTCGACACCGACGCCGGGGATGTCGATATCGTCACATGGGATAAAGAGGAGGTCCTCGTAAAAGTCGATATCGAGGGGAGCGACCGCCGTTCCGATAAATTCGACGTCCGGTTTTCGGAAAGCCCCGACCGGATCTCGATCATCGGCAAAGCGAACGATAATAATTTTTTTAAATGGGATATGGGCGATCTGGACGTGCGGTTCCATGTTACCGTTCCGAAAAAGTTTTTCATCAAGGCAAATACCTCCGGCGGAAATATGACGCTGCGCGACCTTGACGGGGATGTACGCTTCGAGACGAGCGGAGGCAATCTGACGATCGACGACGTCAACGGGACGGTCGACATCAATACTTCCGGAGGGAACATCGACGTTCGCAAGATCAAGGGGGGGCTGAAAGGCGTCACTTCTGGCGGGAACGTCCATGCCGACGAAGTTGCAGGCGGGGTCAATGTCGAAACCTCCGGCGGCGAGATCGAGCTCTCCGGTATCGACGGAAACGTTCACGCGGAAACGTCCGGCGGCAGCGTCATGCTCAAATTGATCGGAGACAACAAGGGCGTTGACATCCACAGCTCGGGAGGGGATATCAATATTTTTGTCAACGACTCTATCTCGGCAAACCTCGAAGCGTCGACGAGCGGCGGAAAAGTCAGGTGCGAACTGCCGATCACCGTCAAAGGAGACATGGCGGACGACGAACTGCGCGGAAAGATCAACGGGGGGGGGAATGTGATCCGGGCGGAGACTTCCGGCGGGGACGTGCGCGTAAAAGCGTTGAAGTAATCTTGTTAGAAGAGAACCGGCGATACGGCCGCTGAAGAAAGTTTCGGCGGCCGCTCTATTTTTGGCCGTTCGTGGAGTGCGTCCGCGAAAAACCTGCCATGAGTGAGCCGATGGCGTCCTGGATTCTTCTATACGGTTCTCCCGACCCGATATAATTCTGCATCATCATCGAGAAGCAAAGCATTTCTCCGTCGGTGGTCGTCACGTATCCTGAGAGAGCGCTCACCCCGCCCAGAGTGCCGGTCTTTGCGTGAAGATTATTCTGCGCCGGCGTTCCTTTCATCCTATTTGCCAGGAGCCCATCGACGCCGGCGTTGGGAAGCGAGGAATAGTAGAGATCGAAAAGATCCTTCCTGGAGTACATTCCCCGAAGAAGCGAGACCAATAGTTCCGGCGTCAGCAAATCATAGTGAGAGACGCCCGACCCATCCACCATGAGAAACTTTGCGGTGTCGATGCCGAAAGTAGAAAGTGTCCGTTTCACTGCCGAGATGCCGTGGAGCGTCGTTCCGGGAATTCCGCAGCATTCCGCTCCGATGCTCTTCAGCGCGTTCTCAGCAGAGAGATTATCGCTCATTTTATTCAGATAGACGACCATCGAATCGATCGGCTGCAGATGCCGGCCGAGCAGGAGGGCGGACCGCGGGATCGTGTCGAGCAGCAGCTTCCCATCGAAGGAAATATTCTCACGCTGTAATTCTTCCTTCACTTGCGTGAGGAAGTACATCTCGGGTTGCCAGACGGAGAGCTCTTCCTTCTGGGGCTTTGATCCGCGCGGAATTTGCCCTCTGACCGTTATGACGTTGAGCCGTTCCTTGAATTTTCGTGATATCTCAAGCGTCAATGGTGCAGTGTCGGGCGACGTGGTTGCCGCGGCGAGAAGAGAAACGTAATGCGTTGGAGGATCGATGGCGACAATGGCGGTATCCCCGGCATTCTGAGCCGGCGTGACGGTCACCTCGACGCAATTGCGGTTGATCGAAAGCGCGGAGTTGTAGGCGGCAAACCCCGACGGCTCGTCGTCCCACATCCACCCGGTTCCCCAACGCTCATCGTCGAAATAGCTTGCGTCGCCGATCACGTTCCCGCCGATGTGAGCGATCCCTTTGGTCTTCAGCGTCGAAAGGAGATCTGCCAGCTGCGCCGAAGTGAGATCGGGATCTCCAAATCCCCTCACATAAATATTCCCGAGGAGCGTATCATTGCTGCTCGCCGTGTCTGCGTAGAGTTCGGTCTTGAAGGAGAAATGCGGTCCCAACGTCGCCAGTGCCGCTGCCGAGGTGACCAATTTCATGTTCGAAGCGGGCCGGAGGAGCGTTTTCGCTTCGCGCTCATAGAGAGTTTCGCCGTTCTCAAGAGAGACGATCTTGATTCCGCATGTCGTTGCCGTAAACAAAGAATCGGCAAAAAGAGCGTCCACTCGTCGTCGAAATTGCTCCAGAGGAGTTTCGCCGCGTGTCAACCGCTCAAGAGTGGAACAACTCTGCAGCGTCAGAGCGATTATTGTCAGTACCGGAAATAAGAGATATTTTTTCAACGGAGGTGTTCGTTGTTTTTGCGAACGATCGGACGCAGTTCAATGTAGATAAATTCTTTTGTGCGTGCAAGAAAAAGGAGCGGGGGCCGAGATGCAGGCTCGTCCCGCTCTTTTTGACATTCATATCTCAATTGTTATATTGAGAACATGAATGCTCCGGTGACAATTCTTGGCATAGAAACTTCCTGCGATGAAACGTCCGCCGCCGTTATGCGCAACGGCATACTCCTCTCGAATATCGTCTCGTCCCAATTTGTTCATGAACAATACGGGGGAGTCGTCCCCGAACTTGCGTCGCGGGCGCACCAGAAATTGATGATTCCGATCGTCCAGGAGGCCTTATTGAAGGCCGGCGTCGGACAGGATGAACTCTCCGCCGTCGCCGGCGTTATCGGCCCGGGGCTGATGGGTTCACTTCTTGTAGGATTGAATTTCGGGAAGTCGTTTGCCTACGGATTGAAAATTCCTTTCATCGGCGTCAATCACATGGAAGCGCACATCTATTCGAACTTCATCGAAGAACCGAGTCCGGCCTTTCCGTTTCTCTGTCTTACCGTTTCCGGCGGGCACACCGAATTGGTCCTTGTGCGCGGGGATTTCAACTATGAAGTGGTTGGCCAGACGCGGGATGATGCCGCGGGGGAGGCCTTCGATAAGGTCGCAAAAATGCTGGACCTTGGTTATCCCGGAGGGCCGAAGGTCGATGCCCTGGCAAAAAAAGGAAATGCTGCGGCGATCGATTTTCCCCGCTCGTTCCTTGACGATGACCCATTTGGATTCAGTTTCAGCGGGATCAAAACCTCCGTCCTCTATTACTTGAGAGATCATGGGGAGGTCCTTCCGGACCGCCTGGCCGACATTTGTGCGAGCTTTCAGGCATCGATCGTGGAAGTGCTTGTCGGCAAAACGATGGCCGCCGCCCAAAAATTTGGTATCAACGATGTTGCAATGGCAGGCGGAGTTTCTGCGAATTCCGGGCTTCGGCGTTCGATGATCGACGCCGCGTCGCATGCCGGTGTGCGGCTCTTTATGCCGAAGCTTGAGTATTGCACCGATAACGGCGCGATGATCGCTGCCGTAGGGCATAGAAAATTTTTGCATGGGTTGTTTTCTTCGATCGCGGAGAGCGCTGTCGCGGCACTGGGACTGACCGCTCAATCTACCAACTGACGCCGATTTCACCCGTGAACCGTATTCATACTCTTTTCCAACAGCTCCGATCTCAAAACAGGAAGGCGCTCATTCCATACATCACGCCTGAATTTCCGGTTCGCGGGACGACTGTTCCGTTGATCCTCGGCCTGGAGAAAGCCGGCGCGAGTCTGATCGAGGTAGGCATTCCGTTCTCAGACCCGATCGCGGACGGCACGACCATTCAGCATTCGTCCCATGTCGCGATCCAAAACGGGGCGACAGTGGGAAGAATTCTGGAGTCCGTTCGCGCGGCACGGCGCGAGACAGCCGTCCCGATCGTGTTGATGGGCTATTTGAATCCGATCTTCCGGTACGGGATGGAGAATTTTCTTCGGGACGCCGATCAATGCGGGATCGACGGAGTCATTGTTCCGGACCTGCTTCCCGAAGAAAGCGAGGTGTGGAGGTCATTGTCCGCTAAATACGATGTGAGCAATATTTTCCTTGTCGCCCCCACGACTCCGGCGGAAAGGATCAAATATCTTGATTCTCTCTCCAGCGATTTTTCGTATTGTGTTTCGGTCACGGGGGTGACGGGCGCCCGGTCGAACTTTGACGGAACGCTGGACGGCTTCCTGCAGCGCGTGAAAGCGAACACTGTCAAGCCGTTCGTCGTTGGTTTTGGAATTTCAAAGCGGGAGCACGTCGTCTCGATCTGCCGGTACGCGGACGGCGTCGTCGTCGGCTCTGCGCTGCTTCGCAGCATCGAGAACGAATCGGGCATCGATCGCGTCGTTGCATCGTCGCAGGAATTTCTCTCTTCGCTGCAGGAACGATAATCACACTGTGTCACGCTGGACCGTTCCCCACAACCAATCAGGGACAGACGATGGGTTCTTCTATAGATGAGTGGCGGATCAAAATTGACAACATCGATAAAACATTGGTCGACCTGCTGAATGAACGCGCCAGGTACGCCGACGAAATCGGAAAGATAAAAGAACAGCTCGGGCTCGATGCATATTCTCCAAAACGCGAACATGAGGTCCTGGAAAATGTCCTCGGCGCCAATAAAGGCCCGCTTTCCGACGCGGCGCTCCGCCGGCTGTTCGAACGCATCATCGATGAATCCCGTAAACTTGAACGTGAGGCAATGAGTGAACGCAAAAAATCTCCTTCCCAAAAGTAACAGTCGTTCAGTCAAGCTCCTTCAAACGTCAGCCGTCGTTGTCGTGCTGCTGGTCCTTGCGTCCCTCTATTTTCTTCTCTGGGAATCCAATTCATTCGACCCGTCTCCTAAGATCGTCACTGTCAGCCGCGGAGAAAGTTTTTCCCAGGCGGTCGATGCATTCTCGGCGTCGGGTCTTTTGAACCATCCGACATTGTTCAAGATCAGCGGAAAGGTTTTCGGCTATGCCGGGAAGATCAAGATCGGAAAGTACAGTTTCACGAGCGGCATGTCCAACAGGGAAATTCTCTATGCCATCAGCACCGGTACATCGACAGCGAATCCTTCCGTCACCATCTATGAAGGCTTGCGCGGCACGCAGATCGCCAGGATCCTGAGGAAGGAGGTAGGTATTGATTCGGCCAAACTGGCACAGGAGCTTAGCGACACGTCGCTCATTCAGCTGAAGAATCACGGCGCCTCTTCGCTGGAAGGGTTTCTGCTTCCGGATACCTATGAATTCTATTGGCAGGTGGATGAAAAGGAGATCATTCGCGATATGCTGGGAGAGTTCCGAAAATTCTTTGCCGACAGTCTGCAAGAACGGGCCAGGAAAATGCGGATGACGATCGGCCAGGTCCTGACGATGGCCTCCATTGTCGAGGGGGAAACGGTCTTGGATCGCGAACGCCCGATCATTGCAGGATTGTACTACAATCGTCTCCGCCGAGGCATGAAATTGGAGGCCGACCCCACGATTCAATATCTCATCCCCGACGGTCCGCGCCGGCTTCTCTACAACGACCTGAAAATAGCATCCCCGTACAATACCTACCAGAATTACGGACTCCCCCCCGGACCGATCAACAATCCTGGAAGGAAATCGATTCTTGCCGCGTTATATCCCGCACAACATAACTACCTGTATTTTGTTGCCGACGGCCTCGGAGGGCATCGGTTTGCACGGACGTTCGACGAACACCTGAAGAATGTCCGGGCCTACCGCCGCGCCCATGCCGCCGCACTTCCCAAATAATACCACTCATCACCGAAACTAAGATCTTTCGGCCGGAGTAATTCTGTTGACTTTCGCCGGCTAATTTTATATAATTGTATAAGATTCAATGACTTAGACACTTTTCCTGCTTCATGCTATGACCAAAACGACTAAGTGGGTGCTTGCAGGTATTGGCACTGTCTTCATTCTCTTTATCCTGTTTTGGGCTGCAATTTTCTTTTTCATTTTTCAAGGGGACAACGAAGAGGAGTATACTTCCGGCGGCAGCGGAGGGACTCTTGCAGTCGTGGAGTTGAAAGATGAAATCGTCTCCTCGGAAAACATCGTACGTCAATTCAAAAAATACCGCGAGAGCTCGTCGGTGAAAGGGATCGTTTTTCGCATCGAGTCCCCCGGCGGGGGCGTTTCGGCAAGTCAGGAAATTTACGAAGAAGTGAAGAAGACGCGCGACAGCGGCAAGCCGGTTGTCGTCTCGATGGGCTCCGTTGCGGCAAGCGGGGGTTACTACGTCGCATGCGGCGCGACAAAGATCATGGCGAATCCCGGCACAGTGACCGGGAGCATAGGCGTCATCACGCAATTTTTGAATTTTAATCAGTTGATGGGAAAAGTAGGGGTCGGTGCAACGACGGTCAAAAGCGGCAAGTTCAAGGACACGGGAAGCCCGTACCGGGAAATGACAGAAGACGAGAAAAAATATTTTCAGGAAACGATCGACGATGTCTATCAGCAATTCCTTGGCGTGGTCGAGACCGAGCGAAAGCTTTCGCACGACGCCGCGAAGAGACTGGCGGACGGACGGATCTACACCGGGAAAAAAGCGTACGAGGCCGGTCTTATCGATACGCTCGGAACGTACGAGGATGCGATCGCACTGGCGGCCAAGCTGGCGAAAATTTACGGGACTCCGAAGATCGTGAAGGAACGGAAGAGGGAACGGCTATCGGATATGTTGTTCGGCAGCCTGACGGAACAATTTGTCGGCCTGAAAGAGAATCTCTTCAGTCAGCCGATTCTGCAGTATAAACTCACACAACCGTAACAACACAGGAGAACGGACTTGACCAAAGCAGATATCGTGGACGTCATTGCTTCCGGCACGGGCTTGACGAAGGTTGAAACAGAAGCGGTGGTCGATGGCTTTATTCAGACCGTGATCGCTTCGCTGCGCGACGGCAAGAACATCGAGATTCGCGGGTTCGGCAGCTTCAAAGTGAAAAAACGGAAGGGAAGAGTCGCGCGGAATCCGAGGACGGGGGAACAGGTTCAGGTGGACGAACATTACGTTCCGATCTTCAAGGTGTCGAAGGATCTGAAAGCTATCGTCAACGACAATCTTAAGAAAACGCTCGGCTAGAATATTTGAAAGGCATCTCTTGTGGCAGTACGACCCTCCATTGTATGCGGCAGCTGCGGCGCGCCGTTGACTCCGGGCGATAAGTTTTGCGCCAAGTGCGGAACGGCCGTGTTGTGGGATGCCGTCCCCCCTCCGGTAAAAGAAAATGTCCAGCCGTCCCCTGTCGTTACTTGCCCTTCCTGCGGAATTCAAAACGCCGCCGAAAATACTGTGTGCAGCGGATGCGGTTCGCCGCTGACGGTAAAACCTTCCGCGAAGAAAAAATCCGCCGCGCCTGACGACGAACCGGTCAGAAAAGGGGAGGCGAAACAGAAGATCGAATCCTGGAAAGTCCTTTCGGTCGCCGGCGCTCTTGTCATCGCGGTTCTTGTCGGCATCGGCGTGTTTCGCAATCCCCCCAAAGAACCTTCTCCTGAAACCCAGCAGCCCGACAATAGCAGCAGCGCTCCCGCGGTCAGCCCGACGCTGATCAGCGATATCGAGGTGCTTCAGAAGAATGTCGATGCAAACCCGAACGACGCCTCGATGGTCCTTCACCTGGCCAATGCGCTTCACGATGCGAAATTTTTGCCGCGCGCCATCGAGACCTACAAAAAGTACCTGCGGATGAAGCCGGACGACCCGGACGCCAGGGTCGACATGGGAATTTGTTATTATGAGAACGGCGACTCGCCGTCAGCGATCAGGGAAATGCAAACAGCGTTAACGCACAACCCGAAACATCAAATGGCATTGTTCAACCTGGGCATCGTGACCCTCAACCAAGGCAATCTGGCCGAATCGAACGAATGGTTCAGGAAAGCCGTTGGAGTCGACCCGAATTCGCAGGTTGGACAGCGCGCACAACAAATACTCACTCAACATTCAACCATCCAACAATAACCTTTCAAGGAGGCGTTCCGATGCCAAGCGGAAAAAAACGCAAACGCCATAAAATGGCGACGCACAAGAGGAAGAAGCGGCTGCGGAAGATGCGTCACAAGAAGAAGATCCGGTAGACGGACGAACTGCTCACGGCCCGCTGCGTGGGCGGTTCGTTTTTTTCTCCTCGTTGGAATTCCCGTCCCGCAGTCATCTCCGGAACCATTCGCAATAAGGAGTTCCCCGTCCGTGAACGGCGGCGATCCGCCGCTTGATTTTTCTGGAAAAAAATATTACCCTGTTTTATTCGCTAGTGTTCGACAGTTTAATTTGGAGGATTCAATGTCTGCTGATGAAGAAAGTGGTATGAGGAAGGGTTTGCTCTTCGGCTTTCTTGCCGGAGGAGTGGTCGGGGCGCTGGTCGCCTTGCTGTATGCTCCGAAGCCGGGGAAGGAACTGCGCGCCGATATCAAGAACAAGGCCGGCGAGATCATGGACGATGCCGAAGGCTATATCACCGTCGCAAAATCGAAGGCGGTCGACATTATCAATGAAGGGAAGAAACGTTCGGAGAACCTCATTACGGAGGCCAAAAAACGGGCTGAAACACTTCTCGGCGACGCCGAAAAGATTCTCACCGACGCGAAGGAACGAGTGAATACGGAGGAGACGAGGATCAAAAGTGCCGTTCGGGCGGGGGCGGAGGCATACCGGGGCGAGAAAAACAAGTCCTAAAAGCTATTGTGTACTTCACTAAGTGGAGATCTCCGTGAACTCTCTCTTGATCGTTGCCCAGATACTCCTTGTGGTATCGCTGACCGTGTTAGCGGTGTACCTCCTCGTCGTCCTGACGAAGGTGAAATCCATGCTTGGCCAAATTGAAAGCGATGTTAAGGAAGTCAGCGCCAGGTTGATCCCCGTGCTGGAGAATATGGAAGTGATCACGTCCAAGCTCAGGGCCATTACGGCCAATGTGGACGACCAGATGTCGATCGTGAGGAGTTCCGTTCAATCGCTCAAGCAGATCGCCGACAATGTGCTGGAGTTCGAGCGCCAGGTTCAGGAGCGCGTCGAAGCGCCGGTACTGGAGGTCGCGGGCATCCTCGGATCGGTCGTCCGCGGCGTTGCCGCGTTCATCAACCGCTTGCGAGGATAATTCACCATTCTTCACGCGTGAGAATGGGCTTCTCACACACCTTCGTGCATTTTCACCCGCGGAAAAAGATCGCTCTGTCCGCCGTTGACCTTCATTCAATGAAACATCTCGTTTATCCTACTCGGAATAAAATTTAAGGAGTCTATCAGTGAGCCAGCATCCTTTACAAAAAGAATACGCCTCGAACGCCGTGAGGACGGTCGCACTCATCGGTCACGGCGGCTCCGGCAAGACGTCGTTCGCCGAGGCCGCCCTCTTTGCATCCGGAGCGACGAACCGCCAGGGAAAAGTCGAGGACGGATCCACGGTCTCCGACTACCATCCGGATGAAATCGAACGCCGCATCTCCATCAACACCTCTCTCCTCGTCACCGACATTGACGGCATCAAGATCAACCTCCTCGACACGCCCGGCTATACCGATTTCACGGGCGAAGTGAAATCGGCGCTGCGCGTCTCGGATACGGCGGCAGTCTTCGTCAAAGCGTTTGAGGGGGTGGAGGTCGGGACGGAGATCGTGTGGAAATACGTTCAAGAATATTCTCTCCCGTCGGCATTCGTTATCACGAAGGTGGACCACGACAATATCGATTTCGACCGGACGGTCGCAGCGATCAAGGAGCGATGCTCGAACGATGCAGTGCTGGTGACGTTTCCGGCCAGCACCGGACCGGGCATCACGGGTGTCGTCGACGTTCTGGCGATGAAGCTGCTGAAATTTTCCCCGGCCAGCGGCAAATATACGGAGGAGGCTGTTCCAGCCGAATTGCAGGAGAGCACAGCACATCTCCACGAAGAATTGATCGAAAAGATCGCCGAATCGGATGAAACGCTGCTGAACAAATTTTTTGAGAACGGAACCCTGTCCGAAGATGATATCCGCGTCGGATTGAAACGGGGGATCGTCGAGCGGAAAGTCTATCCGATCTTTGCTGCCTCCACCGTGCTCAACATCGGCGTGCTCAACATCCTCAACTTTGCCGCGAAGTATTGTCCCGCCCCGACCGACCATGGGATGGTGAAGGGCATCGAACCTTCCAGCAAAAAGGAGATCGATGTGAAGATCGATTCCTCCGCGAGTCCGTCGCTCCTCGTGTTCAAGACCGTTTCCGAACCGCACGTTGGGGAACTCTCGTTCTTCAAAGTCCTGACCGGTTCGATCACCGCGGGCATCGACATGTTGAACGAAGCCAACAGCAAATCCGAACGCCTCGGCCAGATCTTCGTTATGAACGGCCGCGACCGGAAGGAGGTCGCAAAGCTGAATGCCGGAGACTTGGGTGCGGTGGTGAAGTTGAAAGACACACATACGAACAATACATTGTGCGCGAAGAATTTTCCGGTCATTTATCCGCCGGTGGTGTTTCCCGATCCGGTGATCGCCAACGCCATCCTCGCGAAGTCGAAGGGGGAAGAGGACAAGATCGGCTCGGGGCTTCACTCGCTCCATGAGGAAGACCCGACGTTCATCGTGCATTACGACCCGGAGACGAGGCAGACCGTGATTCAGGGACAGGGGGAACTCCATCTTGCGATCATCATCAAACGGTTGAAGGATAAATTCGGCGTTGATGTCGACGTGGTCGAACCGCGCATTCCTTACAAAGAGACGATCAAGGGAACGGTGGCCGACGCGGAATACAAGCACAAGAAGCAGTCGGGGGGTCGCGGCCAGTACGGACATGTTCACCTGAAGATCGAACCGATGCAGCGGGGCACGGGCTTTGCCTTCGAGGACGCGATCGTCGGCGGCGTTGTTCCGGGAAGGTTCGTTCCCGCGGTGGAAAAAGGGATCGTCGAAGCGATGACCAGCGGCGTGATCGCCGGCTGCCAGGTGGTGGACGTCAAGGCGACGCTGCACTACGGTTCGTACCATGATGTCGACTCCGACGACATGTCGTTCAAGATCGCCGGCAAGATGGCGTTCCGCAAAGGGTTCAAGGAGGCCAGGCCGATCCTTCTCGAGCCGCTGTACGAAGTGGAAGTGATGGTCCCCGAAGAACATATGGGAGATGTGATGGGAGATCTGTCGAGCCGCCGGGGGAAAATCCTCGGCATGGATTCCGACAGCTCGCACCAGATCATCCGCGCGCTTGTTCCTTTGAAAGAGCTCTACCGGTACTCCACGACCCTCCGGTCGATGACGCAGGGGCGCGGGATCCATAAGCAAAAATTC
This sequence comes from Bacteroidota bacterium, assembly GCA_035506275.1. Classification (NCBI taxonomy): domain Bacteria; kingdom Pseudomonadati; phylum Bacteroidota; species Bacteroidota bacterium. The sequence continues at coordinate 323,573 of DATJPT010000008.1, read as the reverse complement.
TCCCATTATGAAGAAGTGCCGCACGAGGTGGCGGAAAAAATAATCGCCGAGTTCGAAAAATCCAAGCAGGCAGAGGAATAACATTTTTTCAAACCTTAAAAGAGCAGCCTGGAATTTCAGCCATCTAGCCTTTGGAGAATTTTCTTCAAAGGCTTTTGGTTTTCTGACAACGGCCTATCTTGCCCGGACGCTTGGCGTTGAAATGTTCGGCTTTACAGGGTTCGTCGGCTCTATTTCCGCGTATGCCATTCTTTTCTCGAATTTCGGCATTGAAACGTACGCGACCAGGCTGCTGGCGGCCGACAGGGAAGCACTGACAAAAAAGACAATGGGGGTCATTTTTGGGACCCGATCGCTGCTCGCGATCGCTCTTATCATTCCATTCATCGCATTCGGGTTTTACTATTCGCAGACGGTCTCGGAACAGCTCTTCTTCATCTTCGAGTCGGTCATCATTCTTGTTTACGCCTTCAACCTGCAGTATTTTTTTGTCTCCATACGCGATGTCCGAAAAGTGGCGGTCATCAGGACCGGTTCCGCGGCGCTCGTCCTCGTTGCTTCATACTGTTTTATCCACAGTCCTGCCGATGTGCAGTATAATGCATTGATCGGCAGCAGTGTTACGTTGGTGTTCTTTTTGTGGGGAGTGGTTCATGCTTTTCGCAAGCTTCCGGGAGCCTTTTCCTTCCCGTCATTTTCAGAAATGAGGGGGCTCGTCCGGGATTCTCTGCCTCTCGGAGTCTCCGCCCTCATGATCCAGATCTATCACAGCGCAGACATCGTGTTTCTCGGCTTCACCAACCCGGGGACGCAACTAGGATATTATACCGGTGCCTACAGGATCATCAACCTCATCTCCGCCGTGCCGGGGCTGATCTATTTGACGTATATTCCGGACCTTGCGACGATCACCGAAGCCCACCCGGCCGCCAAGACGACAAGAGAGTATATCGCCGCGGTCATTGCACTGGGCATTGTCATTGTGGGTCTCAGTTTTTATTTTTCGAAGGAGATTATTACCATCATCTTGGGAGCGCATTTCGCCCCTGCGAATACGGTGTTCAGAATTCTGCTCATCAACGTCCTTATTATCTACATCAACGTTGCCTTTGCCCATTTGCTGATGGCGTGGGGCGAAAACCGAAGCTACTTGTATGTCGTGTCCACGGGCGCGGCGGTGAACATCGTCATGAATGTTGTGCTGATACCGCACTACGGCATCAACGGGGCGGCGATTGCGACGGCCTGTGCCGAAGCCGCCGTTTTCGTGGCGGCGTGGCGGTATTTGAGGAAGAAGTTTCAATTTTCACTCGCAAAACTGTTACGTCCAGGATGAAATACGATTACCTTGTTGTGGGAGCGGGCTACGCCGGCTGTGTGCTGGCCGAGCGTCTCTCTTCCCAGCGAGACAAAAAGATTCTGCTCATCGACCGGCGCGATCATATCGGCGGCAACGCGTTCGATTCCCTCAATGAGCACGGAATCCGTATCCATCACTACGGACCGCATCTCTTCCACACGAACAGCGAGAAAGTGGTCGCATACCTCTCACAGTTCACCGAATGGCATCCATACGAACATCGTGTCCGTTCGTTCGTGAATGGAACGCTTGTGCCGATGCCGATCAACAGAACCACGGTCAATCAGCTCCTGGGACAATCGTTCCGAACAGAGCAGGAAGTTCTGCGATTTTTTGAACGGGAGAAGGAAACGAGAGCAGAGGTCAACACGTCTGAAGATCTTGTCGTCTCGAAGGTGGGAAGAAGGCTGTATGAACTTCTGTACAGAGGATACACTCGGAAGCATTGGGGAAGGGAACCTTCGCTGCTTGCCCCCTCCGTCTGCGGGCGGCTTCCCGTGCGAACGAACGAGGACGACCGCTACTTTGACGATACCTTTCAGGCGATGCCGAAGAACGGTTATGCGGCGATGTTTTCGGCGATGGTCGCGCAGAGAAATATTCACACCGAGCTGCGCACTCAATTCTCCGACATCCCGCCGCACACGTTCGATCGGTTGATCTTTACCGGCCCGATCGACGAGTTCTTTGGCCATCATTTCGGCCGGTTGGCGTACCGTTCCCTGCGCTTCGAGTTTGAGACCCACGACAAGGAATTCGTTCAACCGGTAGCGCAGATCAATTATCCGAACGATTTCGAGTACACCCGAACGACCGAATTCAAACACATCACGGGACAGCAGAATCCCAAGACGACGGTCGCGAAGGAATTTCCGCTTGATGAAGGGGAGCCGTATTATCCTGTTCCTCAAAAAGAATACCTGGAACTTTATCAGCGCTATCTTGCCGAGGCAAAGAAGCTTACCGCCGCTTTTTTCGTCGGCAGGCTGGCGACGTACCAATACTATAATATGGACCAGGTTGTCGCACAGGCGCTTGCGTTGTTCGAAAAGCTCGCCGTCAGTCATTGAACACTGTTATGGCACAACCGTTAGTCTCTGTTGTGATGCTGAGCTGGAACCGGAAAGACGATGTCATCGTCTCACTCACTCATCTCTTTGAATCGAACTACCCATTGATGGAGGTCATTGTTGTTGACAACCATTCCACCGACGGCACGGTCGATATGGTCAGAGAGAAATTTCCGTCTGTCATTGTCATCCCTCTACCGGAGAATATCGGCATTGCGGGATGGAACAAGGGGTTTGAGATCGCCAGGGGGGAATTTATCCTGGTGCTCGATGATGACAGCTATCCCGGGAAAGAATCGCTGGCGACCGCAGTTGATCGAATGAAAAACGAACCCCGGTGCGGCGTTCTCGCGTTGCAAGTTTACAACATCCGTCGCCGGTCGGTCCAGACGTCCTCCCTCGTTGCGGGCGAAAATACGACTTTCGTCGGATGCGGCGCAGTTCTCCGCAAGGAAGTTCTTCGGATTGCAGGAATGTTTGAGCCTCTTCTTTTTCTTTATATGCACGAAGAAGAATTCGCGATGAGGGTCATTAACGCCGGCTACACCGTTTTGTACGAGCCGGCGGCGATTGTTCAGCATATCAGCTCACCGTCTCACCGGTCGGTTGGCGCAGCATCCTCCATTGACGTGCGGCGGCAATACTACTTAATAAGAAATATTCTTGTGATATTGTCGTTACACTTTTCCGTCCGGCATCTGATGCTGAGAATACCGCGGATCGTGATCGGGAGGATATTGTTCGGGCTGAAAAGCGGCTGCCTTCTTCCGATCCTGAAGGGGATCTGGTCGTTCGTACGGGATGCAAAAGCGGTCGGAAGCCGTCGGTCTGTGCTGAGCGACCGCACGCAGGCGTTGTATCATTTCGGATCATTTGCGGGGGGCTTTTTCTTTTCTGATTGAGTGCGACGTCCCCGGTGCCGCGGGTCATTTTGCCGCCGGTACGGACTTTGCCTTATTGCAACGGATTGCCACCATGATCATCATTAACGACCGGCCGGGACAATTGTGCAACAGACTCTGGGGATTCTCTTTTTTTATTGCGTTTGCCTTAAAGCACAACGTGAAGGTGTATATTCCGTATTTTAGGGAATACCGCTCCCAGTTTGAAAATTTGTCCTCGTTCCCGAATATTCATTTCGCCATTTTCAAATACTCTCGCACCGTCGACCTGCCGTTGTATTATTGTTACCGGCTGGCCGCAAGAGTTTTGCGGAAGGTCGGTTCTTACATCGACCTGACATTGTTCGGTGTGTATATTGACAGCACCCATTGGACCGAGGAATCGTGGGACTCTTCTTTATTGATGGATAAAGGGAAGGTCATATTTCTCGGCTCGTGGCTTCATCCCAAAGAGGTAGCTCCATTACTTGAATATAAAGCAGAAATAATCAGGTTATTTGAACCGAGACGCATCCATAAAGAAAGAGTCGATTCGCTTTTCACAAAGCTGAGATCACGGTTCGAAAAGATCATTGGAGTACATATCCGGCGGCGTGACTACCGCAGTTTTCACGGCGGCGCATATTTTTTTGATGATTCCGTTTACAAACGATATATGACTGCAATGCAGCGGACGAACGAAGGGGAACACCTCTGCTTCTTCGTAGCGACGGATGAGGATATTCAGGCAGCTTCGTTCGACGGATTCAACATCGCCCGCCTTGAAGCCCCCGCCATGGTCGAGGATCTCTATGGACTGAGCCGCTGCGATTATATTTTCGGCCCCCCGAGCACGTTTTCGATGTGGGCCTCGTTTGTCGGCGATGTGCCGCTCCGCATCCTTAAATACAGAGACGAGAACATCCATCCGGACCAATTCTCCCCGATCGTCTATCAGAATGTTTTCAGGAACGGGGAGCATTTCCGTCATGGTGACGAGAACCCGTTATCGATCCGCCATGAAAAATCTTTCATCGATTGAGACCATGTTTCCTGCGTTCTGTGTTCCGAATTCTTTTTGTAGCGGCAGACCGGGTGACGCTGCGCGGCGAGAGCGGTGAACATGGAAACGACTCTTCCAAAAATATCCGTTGTTATGACCGTCTTCAACGCCGGGACGTTTCTTCGGGAGGCGGTGCAGAGTATTCTGGACCAAACGTTCTCGGAATTCGACTTCATCATCGCCGATGACGGCTCGACCGACAGGTCACGTGAATATCTCACGAATCTTGCCGACCCGCGAATACGTTTTTTCCCGCTCGGCCATGTCGGCCGTGCAGCGGCTCTCAACTTTGCTGTGTTCCACACGTCCGCGCCGCTGGTTGCGTTTGCGGACGCTGACGACGTTGCCTCTCCCCACCGACTGCAATTGCAGTATGACGCTCTCCAAAACGATCCTGCGATCGATGCAGTGAGCAGCTGGTATCAGATGATCGACGAGGAGGGAAATCTGATAGGAGAGAAACGGCTTCCGACATCGCATGAGGAAATCGTACAGTTAATGCCGGTACAATGTTCGATGTGTTTCCCGGCAGCGCTTATCCGCAAGGAAATCGTCGTTCAGGCCGGCCCGTTCGATGAGAAACTATCCGCCGCCATTGACTATGATTTCTGGTTAAGGATTTTGGACTTGGCGAGATTTGCGAATCTTCCGATGAGCTTGATGAAGTTTAGAATCTCCCCGCAATCGATTTCGGGCAGATTCAAAACGGCTCAGGGGCAACAAGCGTATGATCTGGGAAAGAACTATTTGCGGAAGAAATTTGAAGAGGCCGGCGACGCCGGATCGAAAGCCGACATATCGCTGCAGCTTGCGAAGGTCGAATACTATTCCGGCAATATGGCCCTCGCGCGGAGGCATCTCGCCGGGCTGTTATGGAACAGCGCCGTCATGGTTGTCGCGTGGAGGTATTTTCTCGCGAGCCTTTTAGGTAAAAAGGTATTTGCTTTCCTTCGACGGACGGGGGTTGCGGGTAGCCTAGGTAAGTTGCTCGGTGGAGCGTCCTCAAAGCATGACTATTTTATGCCGTAACGATTGGAAAGCAAACTCATGTCGGACGATGTCTACATACTGTTCTCTCCTCAGCATTGGAACAGCCAACACAGCAGAACCAGAGCTTTTGCGCTGGGGCTGGCAAAATCGGGGATACGGACGATCTATGTTAATCCTCCAGGGTCCGTCGCGGGGATCGTTCGTGAATCTGTCGCCGCACTTGTCAATCCGCTTCGGCGTGAAAATGTCCGCTTTCCCGTTTCCTGCGAATCGCTCGAAGTGTGGTCGCCCCCTGTGGTGCCGACGTTTTATCGGGGAAGTGTCACGCCTTCTCTCGACCGTCGGCTTTTTACAATGTGGTTTGAAAAACGGCTGGCAACAATTACAGGTTCAATCATTGCGGTTATCGCCATGCCATACTGGTGGGATGGATATCTCAATACGTTTGCGGAAAGTTTTTCGGCAATCGTGTTTGATTATCAAGACTCCGTCGGCACGTACGCCCGCAATGCCACCATCAGTCAACGCCTCGGTGAAGTGCATGCAAATCTTATTGCCCGGGCGGACGGCATCATCGTCCACACCGATGCCAACCGCAAGAGTATTTCAGAACTGCGTAATCCATCCGAGGTTTGTTTGATCCGCAACGCGGGGAACGGCATGCTGCTGCAGCGCGATGGGATCAAGCGTTCCATTCCCGGCTTCAATCACCCTGTTGTCGGGACGGTCGGAAGACTCTCGAGCAATATCGACGTCCCTCTTCTGCTGAAGCTCGCTGACCAGTTTCGCAGCGGGACGATCGTCAATATCGGCACGGTCAGCGTTGAGAGGAGGGAGCTGAAGGCCAAGAAGAACGTTGTTCTTTTGCCTCCGATGGCTGCGGAAGAATTGAACATGAATATCGAGAACTTCGATGTCGGTGTACTGCCATACCGTAGAACAATTGAAGGAAGTCCGTTGAGAGTCTACGACATGCTCTCCCATTCGCTTCAGATCGTCTCTACGCATTTTCCCGACGCCGAATATTTCTCCGGCGTTGTTCACATTGCCGACAGCGATGCAGAGTTTGCTGAAAAGACAGTTGAGCTGTTGTCGGGCAGGAAAAATTGGATCGGCACAGAAATTATAGAGAAGTTTCTCTTACGCAACTCATGGGACGCAAGGGTCGGATCCTTAATAACATTTTGCGAAAGCATAGTTGCCCGGCAGTGACAAGCGATCAAGCGGAATGAAATAGTAGGCTGCTCAGCAAGGAAGAGGTTGAAACGTCGGTATGGCGCTGAATGATTCAATTTTGCTTCTGACGGACGAGATGGAGCCGGGAGGGGTTGCCCGCCATGTTGCCGATATCGCGAACGGCCTCGTTGAACGGGGCATTGTTCCCGTGGTGGCGGCCAGCGACGGACCGTTTCGTTCAAGATTAAGGGCAGAGGTAGAATTCATCGACCTTCCTTTGTTCTCGGGGCTGGACCGCCGCAAACGGCTTTTGGGATTTTTGGGGTCGTATAGAATGCTGGCTCGCGTCATCCGGCAAAAGAATATTCGCCTAGTTCACTCCCATAAACGCTATACGGATATATTAGGACGGATGTTAGCGCGGAGAAGGTCTCTCCCGCACGTGTCGACGTGTCACAACACCTTTGCGACGCTGAAGCAATTTTCGGTCTTCGGCGATGTGACAATTGCGTGCAGTAAATCCGCGGAGCAGATGCTCATAACGGATTTTCGGATACGGCCGGAGAAGCTGGTGCAGATCTATTCGGGCATTCATCCGTTCAGAGAATTCACCGGAGACGAGAAAAAGCGCGTTCGGCAGGAATTGCACATCGCTGAAGGGAAAAAAATTGTCGCAAGTGTCGGGCAGTTGATCGCATCGAAAGACAGGTCCGCTCTGATATGCGCTATTGGAAACCTCCAGAAAAGGAGAAGGCTTGATAATATCATTTTTACCATTCTAGGCGACGGTGAGCAGAAAGAAACGTTGAATCAGCTGGTCAAGCAGGAAGGCGTTCGCGAAAGCGTAATATTTCTTCCTGGAACGTACAGTGTCGAAGCATTATTCAACGTAGCGGATTTTATGGTGTTATCCTCAAAACAAGAAGGCTTACCGTATGTTCTGCTGGAAGCCGCCAGTCTCGGCAAACCGCACATCGCAACCGATGTCGGCGGCGTCTCCGAGTTTGTTTCACACGAGGAAACCGGGCTTCTTGTCCCGCATGGCAGTCCCGGACAACTTGCCGACGGGATCGCCCGCTTGCTCAACAACGGGGCCGAGGCAATAGATCTCGGGAGAAAAGCAAAAGAGAAATTTGACCATCAGTTCACCTTTGACCGATTTATCGGCCGGATGGTGCAATTTTATGAGCAGTACCTTCAAGGTCGATGATATGCCTGCGGAGTATGTAGATATTCTGGGAATTTCGTATAGTACATGCGATGAGCAAGCCGTTCTCGAACGCATTGCCGAAGCTGTTCGCACAAGGAAACCGCTCACGATAGTCCAGCCTCATTTTTTTCATGCGGTGCTCGGCCGGAACGACAGGGCGATTCTCGGCCTCTATCGGCGTTATGACCTGGCGATCCCCGACGGATACGGAATGCACGCGGCCGGCAAGTTCCTGTACGGAGAGGACAAGGCGTTTCGCAGAGTCTCCAACGGGACCGACCTTTACGAAATCTTATTAAAAGAGGCGGACCGCTGCGGTTGGAAGATATTCTTCCTCGGAGATACCGAGCAGACCCTGCAAGCTCTGCACCGTACGATCACCGCAAGATACCCCGGGTTGATCGTCGCGGGCACTCACCACGGCTTCGGCGACCTCGACGATGAAAACATTCTCTCCGCCATTAACGCAAGCGGAGGCGACATTCTTATGATCGGGATGGGAACGCCGAGACAGGATGCATGGCTGTGGAAGCACTATGAAAAGCTCCGTGTCCCCGTGATGATGACGGTCGGTGCAGGCATCGGATTCATGTCGGGGAGAAAAAAACGGGCGCCCGAAATGCTGCGCACCATCCATGCGGAATGGCTGTTCAGGCTTTTTCAGGAACCGCGCCGATTGTGGCGGAGATATTTTCTCGGAATTCCAAAATTTATGGTCTACATCGTTCTTCAGAAAGTTCGGCAATCATGAGGAAGACCGCCTGGCTGCCGGTGATGATCCTTTTGACGATCTGCGTTCGATCGGATTTTCTCTTTTCGGCCGCGCAAAATGTAAAAAAATATTCTTGGGGGTCTCTGCAGGTTTCGGCGCCGAGTTCGGGTTCTGCAAGGTTGAAGCTCTCGCTCGACCCGCAAGGAATCGAAAAAGGGACTGCCGTGATCTCTCAGCGAGTGCTGTTCTATGCTCTTTCTCCGTCCGAGCGCCTGACAACCACGGTGGCTTCGTTTACAGCGGCGCCGATCCTCTTAAGAAATATTTATCGTCCCCTTCGCACTCCTTCAACACGGGATACGACAACCGTAGCTGAGTCGCTCGAACAAATTCCTCTCAACGAATTGCCGCAGGCCCCTAACGTGCGCGTGGCGGGCTACGGATGGTATCGGGGATTCTATCTTGCCCGGATTGAAGTGACTCCGTTTTACGGAAATCCTTCAACCCATGTTCCCTCGTTTGCTCAGTCGATCGACGTTCAGGTAAACAAAACCGGGACGAACGCGGTTGTGCCCCGGCAGCTGCCAAAAATAAGAGATCCTCATTTCGACCGGATTCTCCGGGAACTTGTCGTCAATTATGATGATGCCGCGCAGTACCAAATGCCATTGGTGAGCGATACGACGGGGGGATGGTTCAATACGACATCGACATATGTCAAGCTGACGGTACCGAACGACGGCATTTACCGGATAACGCAGACCCGGTTGGATTCCATTCTTCCCGCAATTGCCGGAGCAGACCCGCGGACCTTTCAGGTTTTTGACCGGGGAAAGGAAATTCCGATTTACGTGGCGGGAGACAGCGACGGGGTTTTTAATCCGGGTGATTACATTGAATTTCCTGCTTTACGTAACTATACAGGGAAACATCGGATCATCACATCGGGGGTCTCCCAAGAATACAACGAATACCTCAACCGCTATACCGATTCCACGATTCTCTGGCTCACATGGGGAATCAAACCAGGTTTGCGGATGCCGGCGAATCCTTCCCGCGCCGCCACTCCGGATACGCTGACCGCCTATACGGCGTTCATCCACATGGAAGTACAAGGGCCGACGCCCGGATTGCAGATGGCGGCGACGGACAATTACTCTTCGCAAGACTACCGCTGGAATTCTTTTGACCTGTGGCCATGGAATTTTCTTGGCGGATCGCAGACGACGACCAAAACGTTTACTGCGAGCAATCCAGCCTTCGACGGCGACAGCGTCACGGTCTATGCAAAGATCGCAAGTTGGGGAGCTAATCTGACAACGGCTGCTCACAAGATTGCCATCCGTTTGAATAAAGGGGTCGATTTGAACACGGTGACGTTGAACCTTGGAGGCGAAGCTGTCCTTTCGGGGAAGACTCGGATCGACTCCCTCAAGTTCGGAACGAATTCAGTGATCCTGTATTCATACCCCACTGCCGCCACGACGAACAGTATTGTGTACGACTGGTTTGAGATCGAATATCCGCGAACGCTTAAGGTGGTGGGGGACACCCTTCTCTTCGATTTTCGCACGCTCCCCGACCGGCATTTTCGAAATGTGAAAATCACCGGATTGCAATCGCCGAATTTTATCCTGTACAGGATAAGGCCGTCCAACGAGAGAATTTCGAATTTCACGATCTCGGCTTCCTCGCCGTACACGGTAACGTTTTGCGATACCATCGGTCCGCAGGAGCAATTTGTGATCATGCCGCAGGCCAAAGTTTACACTCCGGTGTTTACCGCAGTAAAAACATTTGCCGGCCTCCGGTCGAATACGAGTCAGACCGATTATCTTGCCATTACGCATTCGAAGTTTTACCCGGAGGCCGTCCAATATGTGCAGAGTGTGTCTGCCTCGAAACATCTTAGTGCCCGACTCTTCAACGTCCAGGATATCTTCGACGAATTCGGGTACGGCTATCCGACCGCGGAAGCTGTTCAAGCCTTTGTCCGGTCGTCGGCTCAATGGAGCAGTCCGCTCCCCTCGTATCTTACTCTGCTGGGGGATGCTTCATACGACTACAAATACTACTACGCGAATTACAACGCGATCAATTATGTCCCCTCGGTCGGATATCCCGTCAGTGATGTCGCGTACGCACTCTTCGACACCGTGTCGAATTTACCGCAGATGTATGTCGGCCGCCTTCCGCTGAACAACGTCGGGGATTTGACGCAGTATCTTTCGTTTTACAATTCCGTTATCAGTACCCCGAATGACGACTGGAATAAGCATTATCTGCTTTTTACAGGGGGCGACCCCACCGTTTCGGGACAGATCGATCTGCTCAAGTCAATAAACGACGAAGTTGCAAATACGCTGATCACCCCTCCGCCGATTGGCGGCATCGCGACGCACTTTTATAAGACGATCACCCCGCAGTCCGATTTTGGTCCGTACACGTCGCAGCAGGTGAAGGACGCCATTTCAACCGGAGGAGTCTTCATTTCGTACATCGGCCACAGTGGCACGCAGACATGGGATAACAGCATCGGCGACCCGCTGCAGCTGAAGAATTCCCGCGGAAGGTATCCGCTGATCACGGATATGGGCTGCTCGACAGGGAAGTTCGCTGAACCGCAAATACAATCGTTCAGCGAACTTTTCATCGTCGGACCGGAGGCGAGCGCGATCGGGTATATCGGCAATTCTTCGTTGGGATATGAAAGCATCGCAACGTCGCTTCCGCCGATCTTCTATTCGGCAATGCTGAAAGATTCCATCGTCCGCGTCGGCGAGACGCATTTGACGGCAAAACTCAGGCAGATCGCTCAGCAAGGGCTGAGCCCAGTCAACAGTATCATGCTCTATAATAACACATTGATCGGCGATCCGACCGTTGACCTGCCGGTCCCGTTCCTGCCAAACCTGGCGATCCAGGAGAATCTTATCAGCTCCACCTCGGTGTTTACGGACGACCAGGATAGCGCCGAGGTGACCATCGTCTATTCAAATTTGGGGTCGGTGACGACCGACAGCGTTGATGTGCGAATTCAACATCTGTATCATTCTCAGGTCATTCAATCGTGGCTCGTGCGCCGTCCGATGCCGCTCGTCTATGATACCTTGACCGTGTATATCGTCATCAATCAAGAGGCGGATGAACACGATGTTGTCGTTACCCTCGATCCTTCGAATAAGATCACCGAATCGATAAAAACCGATAATTCTGCGACGAAAGCCTTTTTTGTCTCTTCGACCGATTTTAAGGTCGTGCAGCCCCAGCCCACGTCGGTCGCGGCAATCTCGTCCCTCATACTTTTGAATCCGACAACCCAGCGTTACGATCCAACCAAGATCGTCACGGTGGAAGTTGACACGCTCGGCGATTACTCATCCCCGACAAAACCGTTAACGCTGAACGTTCCGATGGGAGTGGTCTCGACGTCGTTTCCACTCGGTTCGTTAAAAGGATCAACACGCTATTATTGGCGCGCGAAATTTCAATCAAATTCCGGTAATTGGTCGACCGGGACCTTCTACCAGGGAACAGATCCAACGAAAGGGCTCGGACAAATAGATTCTGTTGGATGGCAGGGGAACGCGTTTACGCACGTGCAGTTTTTTCCCGGTACAGGTTCAAAAATACAGAACACCTCCATTGTGCTTCAAGCGATCTCCGGAGGATTCCTCGACGGCAATTTCGGTGCCGTTGAGTTTAACGGGGTCAACAAGCTGCCGAGCACGCTGGCACGCGGACATTCCATTGTCGTGATCGACCCGACCGCCGATACGGTGATCAATCAGCGGACGTACGATTTGTACGGGACCGCAGCGTACGCCGACTCCATCGCGCAGTTCGTTAACTCCGCGGCACCCGGCGCCATTGTCGTTGCCGTGATCATCAACGACGGCTGGACGCACATCACGGCTGCCGTGCTGAACGCGTATCACGGCATCGGGAGCAGATTGATCGATTCGGTAAAGTTCCGGGATTCGTGGGCAATCATCGGGCGGAAAGGAGCCGCACCGGGGAGTGTTCAGGAATCATGGAAACCGAGCACCACCGGGAAAGCGATTCTCGACACGACGATCGTTCAGGTTGCTGCGGCCGGAACCATTGTGACCCCTCCCTTCGGTCCGGTGAGCGGATGGAACCAACTTTCCGTCGACAGAACGGTTCCATCGGGGGCTCACGCCACTGTCACCATGCTCGGTCTGCAGAACAACGGCAATGTTGATACGCTCTTTTCATCATACGATTCGTCAACAGTCAACCTTCAGAAGATCTCGGCGGCCCGGTATCCGAATGCGCGGTTAATCTTTAATCTTTCGTCGAACTCCTCACTCAATTCGCCGGTGATAACGGATTGGAATGTTAAAGCGCAGCTCCCTCCTGAACTGGTCCTTACCCAGAACACTGTTTCGCTTGACAAATCGACCATGCAGGAAGGGGAGATCATTAATGTCGGAGCAACAACATACAATGTAGGTTCATCGCCGGCAGACAGCGTGCTCATATCGATCCTCACCGACGACAGCGGCCCCCTTCGAACGCTTAAGAGTATGGTGATCCCCGTGATCAACGCGCAGGATTCTGTGCATGTGCAAACGCAATATGACAGCCGCGGAAAAAGAGGGAGTCATTCGTTCACATTCCAGGTTGATCCGAACAATGCCATCGTGGAATACTATAAATCCAATAATACCGCCGTAGCGCCCTATTCGATCGTCCCTGATACTTTAAGCCCTTCCGTCGACGTAACGATCGACAACATACATGTTGCCAACGGGGATTTTGTCCGGGCTGCGCCCGTGATAGTCTTTCAGGTCAATGATCCGAACGGTTCTCCGATTACACAAAACGATACATCGAACGTTTATATTGAACTGGACGGGAACCAGGTGTATTATTCGGGGAACAATGCAGTCCAATTTACTGCCGGCTCTGCTCCGCTGATCGCCCAGGTTCGCTGGACTCCTCAATTGGCCGAGGGGCAGCACTCGATCGTCTACTACGCCAAGGATGAAGCGGGGAATTTTTCGGACACGACGCTGCTTTCCATTAATGTCACAAACACCCTTCAGCTTTCTGAGGTCTATAATATCCCGAATCCGTTCCCCAATGGAACGACATTTACCTTCGTCCTTGCAGGGACGGACAACCCGCAGAGCGTCCACATTAAAATTTATACCGTTGCGGGACGATTGATTCAGGACCTGGATTTCTCGTCAAAAGTGCACGTCGGCATCAACGGCTACCAGAGTGCGGGGGACAATCTTTACTGGAACGGAAGAGACAGGGACGGCGACGAGATTGCCAACGGGGTCTATTTTTATAGAGTGATCATCAACGGCGGCGGGCAGCAGGCGGCTGCGACGCAAAAGTTGGTAAAGATAAGGTAAGCAAGAAGCAAGGAGCAAGAAGACAGAAGTCAGAAGACAGAAGACAAGATACGGAATTAGATGATAGCAATTGATTAATGTATTCTGACTTCTGTATTCTAAATTCTTCAAAAATAATCCAGACACTACCGAATTCCAATGTACGAACATACCTCCAAACCGTTACTAGAGCGGAAGCGTTTTCTCCGCCGGATGCTGTTTCATTGGCTGCTTGCTACCTCGATCGTTGTTATCTCTCTGGGTTTGGGAATTGCCGGATATTGCATCACCGAAGGTCTGTCGTTCATCGATGCGCTGCTCAATGCTTCAATGCTTTTGGGAGGGATGGGGCCCGTGAATGAACTGCACACGAACGCCGGAAAAATTTTTGCCTCCTTTTATGCCCTCTTTTCGGGGATGGTCTTTCTTGTTGTCGCCGGTATTATCATCGCGCCGTTGGCCCACCGGCTGCTCCACTGGATGCGACTGGAAAGAGAACAGAAGTTGATGTAGTAATATTCAAAAGAAGGTTCACAGGTGATGGGAGATTCAAGAGACGATCCCGCCCGCCCGCGAGTATCCGGCGGTGCGTTGAAGGATGTTGCCCTTCTGTTCTTGCGGCTTGGAACGATTTCGTTCGGAGGACCCGCTGCGCACATCGCGATGATGGAAGATGAAGTTGTCAAGAGACGAAAATGGATCACCCATGAATACTTTCTTGACCTACTCGGCGCAACGAACATCATTCCCGGCCCGAACTCGACCGAAATGGGAATCCATATCGGTTACCTCCGGGCGGGATGGAAAGGCTTGGTGGCGGCAGGAGTCTGCTTTATCCTCCCGGCTGTATCGATGACGCTCTTGTTGGCTCATCTCTATGTTCAGTTCGGATCCGTTCCGCAGTACGCCAACTTTATCTGGGGGATACGCGCCGCGGTCATCGCAATTATTCTTGCGGCGCTGATCCGCCTCGGCAGGCCGAAGATCAAAGATCCATTCATGGTGACCGTGGGCGCTGCCGTCGGTGCGCTGAATTTTTTTCACGTCGACGCGATCCTCCTGCTTGGCGCTGCCGGTGTTCTTGGCTTAGTGTGGGGAAATAGAAAACGATTGATCGGGCGTTCGCTTTCGATTTTTTCAATGGTCGTTTTTCCCGTTGCGCTGGTCTCGTTGTCGGAAAGTGTTCCGCGGGAGGTCATCCCGCCGACGGTTCCGGGGCTCGGATTGTTCTTTCTTAAGATAGGCTCAATCCTTTACGGGAGCGGCTACGTCCTGGCGGCTTTTCTTCAAGGCGGGCTTGTCGGCGCAAATCATTGGCTGACGCAAACGCAGCTGCTCGATGCGATCGCTGTCGGGCAATTCACCCCCGGTCCTGTCCTTTCAACCGCGACGTTCATCGGATATGTCATCCTCGGCTTTCCGGGGGCGCTGGTCTCAACGGCCGGCATATTTCTGCCGTCGTTCATTTATGTCCTCGCCATAAGCCCGTTCGTGCCGAAACTGCGGAAATCTCCTTCGACCTCGGGTTTTCTTGACGGTGTGAACGCTGCATCGCTCGGTCTAATGCTGGCCGTCTGTGCAACGCTCGGCATCGCAACCCTGATCAATGCAGGGACGTGGACGATCTTTATTGCCGCAGCCGCGGTCATTTTGATCTGGAATCTTCATGCCGCGTGGATTGTTGTTGGTGCAGCGATCCTCGGATGGATTTTTTCAGCAGCCGGATTAATGTAAGGGAGTACATCGAATGGGTAAAAGTAAAGCGGTCATCGCGTCCATTGCGTTTCTGTTCCTCGGCATTCTTATTTTTTCTTCGGACATTGCCTCAGCGGGAAATGATCCGCAGCCACAAGACCTAAAGACAACGGTTGCGATGTTGCAGGATTCGCTCAAAGACCTGCAGCAGCAGCTCGATCAACTGAAACAGCAGGTGCCGGGCCTGGGTGAATATATGACAACGATCCAGCTCCATGCCTCGAAACTCTGGTTTGCCGTGGGGGCGTCGAATTGGGAACTGGCCTCATACGAACTCGACGAAATGAGCGAAACGATGGATGGAGCCCGGGCACTTCACGCGTTCAGGAACGGACTGGATATCGCCGGGGTTCTTCAGAGCCTGCAGGAGACGCAGCTTCCTTTGATGCGCCAGGCCATCGCTGCCAGGTCAAGCGCGGCATTTTCGCCTGCTTACGGCCAGACACTCGATGCTTGCAATGGATGCCACCGTTCTGCCGGTTATGGCTTTATTTCGATCATGGTTCCGACAGCTCCCCCCGTGACCAACCAGCGTTGGGATGCGCATTGATGATTGCATTTCGATAGGCTTTTAAGCATGAGAATCTGGTCGCTTCATCCCCAATATCTCGATGCCAAGGGGCTGGTTGCACTATGGCGTGAAAGCTTGCTTGCGAAGAAGGTCCTTCAGGGACGCACGAGAGGATATCAGCACCATCCGCAATTGGACCGGTTTCGCGCCAGGCACGACAGTGTTCAATTGATTGACAGCTATCTTTCGGAAGTGTACGCTGAAGCTCTCGAACGAGGGTATGCGTTCGACCGGAAGAAGATCGGCAGAAAACTTTCGGCAAAGAAGATCGCAGTGACAAAGGGACAGCTTCAATACGAGTTCGAGCACCTCAAGAAAAAGCTGAGAAGAAGGGACCGCAAAAAATTTGCGGCTGTCGTTGACATCTCATTTCCGAAACCGCACCCGCTTTTTAAGATAGTACGGGGAGCAATAGAGAAGTGGGAAAAAATTAACCCGGCAATTTAGCTTGTTATCCGAAAATTGTCGATTGTTCATTGTTGATCGTTCATTGTCGATTGTTAATTCCCCATTAATTGAATATATTAAAGAAAATTCTTCCCCCTCACGCTTTGCCGACATTCTATGAATAGGTTCCTCCTTGTTCTCGGCTTCACCGCCGTCTTTTCGTCCTCGCTATTTTCGCAGCATATTCCATCCATCATGAATCTCTCTGCTCATCCGGATGACGAAGACGGGGCAACGCTTGCCTATTACCGGTATAAATACGGCGTCAAAGTGTATTCTGTCTGCTTTACGCGAGGCGAAGGAGGACAGAATGAAATCGGCCCTGAATTATACAGCGATCTCGGTGTTCTGCGGACAGCAGAGACCGAACGAGCAGCGCACATCATCGGCAGCGAGGTCTATTTCTTGAATTTTGTCGATTTTGGATTTTCGAAGACCGCGGAGGAGACGTTCGACATGTGGGGGAAAGACACCACCGTCGCCCGTCTTGTCTATCTTATTCGGAAACTGAAACCTGAAGTTCTTTTTACGAACCATGACAGCGTCTCGGGGCACGGGAATCATCAGGCCGTGGGAATTGCGGCCTTGCAGGCGTTTTCACTCGCAGCGGACCCGAATTATCATCCGGAACAGTTGAAAGAACCGGGAATCGGATTGTTCCAACCGAAGAAATTGTTCATGAGGATTTTCTTCCAGAGAGATTCGCTTCTCAAACCGGACGTTGTCAATCCCGTCTCGACCGATACGCTCGCTCTCGGGAAGACCGCTGTGCAGCTGGCGATGGAAGCTCTTGCACAGCACCGGACGCAGGGAATGGACAAAGTGATCGCGAGCGGGAGGTTCGGCAGATTTTTTGATTCGACACGCTACATCCTTATCCGCCAAAGCGGGAAGTTTGAAAATGTAAGGAATGATTTTCTTGGCGGCCTTCATATGCCGGGCGAATCGAAATTGCCGCTTCTTCCGACCAAGCCGGCCGTAAGCGCGGTGCTCTCCGACTCCATCGTTGTGAGGAACCAAAAATTTACGCTGGAACTGAAGCCGCTGGCGCATATCGACAACCTGACGGCAGAATTCGTTCTGCCGGAAGGATGGACAAGCCGTCCGCTTGACGATCGGAACAAGAATCTTTACGAAATTACCGTTTCCGGCAGCGCGCGGTACACGTATCCGAAGGTCAGGCACTTGTACGAAATGATGCGGACGGTCCCGTTGATCACCGTGACTGTTTCCTTTGATCGTAACGGGAAACGGGACAACGAAGAAATTCCGGTCTTCATGGACGTCGCGCCCCTGCAAACGCTTTCCCTCGCGTCGCAGGTGTTTCGCATTACCGATGAACCGCTCAAGATCCCATTCAGCGTTAAAAACTACTTCCCCAAAAAAGCCGCGGGAAGGGTTCAAGCGATCATCCCTGCCGGCTGGGAGGCGCTAAATTCGGAATTTGTTATTGCGAAGGAAGACAGCGTCGACGCGGACAGCGTCACAATCATTGCGCCAGCCGGCCTGCCGCAAGGGACCTACAACGTGCGCGTGTGTATTGACGGAGACACGGCATCGGCGGCGCTGAAAAAATTCGATGTAGCGATTGCCCCCCGGTTGAATGTTGGCGTCGTTCAAAGTTACGACGACGTTTTCAGCAAGACCCTCGCCGACCTCCATGTGGCTTATCATCTGTTGACCGAAAGCGACCTCGCCTCAGGAGATCTCCAGCGATACAACTCGATCATCGTCGATATCCGCGCGTACCTCTTTCGTCCTGATCTGGCAAAAAATAATGCCCGTCTTCTGGAATATGTCAGGAACGGCGGCTCGCTCATCGTGATGTACCAGCGGACCGAGGAATGGAAGCCGGAATACGCTCCGTATCCGTTCTCCATCTCCCGGAACCGCATTACGGTGGAGACGGCTCCCGTGACGGTGCTGAAACCCGGAAACATTCTTTTCAACGCACCGAACACGATCGACGCAACGGCGTGGAACGATTGGGTGCAGGAACGTTCGCTGTATATGCCCGCCAGTGTACCCGCCCAATACGAGAAGCTCGTCTCATGCTCGGACCCCGGCGAGCCCCCTCTCGATACCGGATTGCTTTTTACAAACTATGGCAAGGGCATGTATGTGTACACCGCCTACGTGTGGTATCGTGAACTGAAGGAAGTGAACAAAGGCGCTTTTCGCATGTTCGCCAATATGATTTCCTTAGGAAGCAAAAAGTAACCCCAAGAAGTGAACGGCACCAACATCTCACACTGGTTTGTATCGCTCTGCATTGCCGCGTTAGCAGGATGTTCGCAGCCGGCGAAAACTCCGCTTGTTGTGTATTCGCCTCACGGCAAAGATATGCTGGAGGAGTTTGCGGAGAAGTTCGAGGCGGCCAACCCGGGAGTGGACGTCCAATGGCTTGACATGGGTTCGCAGGAAGCGTACGACAGGATCAGGACGGAGATGGCAAATCCTCAGGCCGATATCTGGTGGGGGGCTCCCTCGACAATTTTCATGAGGGCCGAAAAGGAAGGATTGCTGTCGCCGTATCGTCCATCATGGGGGGACAGCATTGCCCCGGAGTATCGAAGCGCCGCCGACATGTGGTATGGGACGTTCATTACGCCGGAGGTGATCGTGTTCAATTCCCGCCTTCTGACCAAAGCCAATGCGCCGAAAGATTGGGACGACCTGCTCGATCCTCAATGGAAGGACAAGATCATCCTCCGGTATCCGCTTGCGTCCGGAACATTGCGTGTGATCTTCTCCGCCATGGTGGCTTCATCCTTGGCAAAGTACGGATCTGAGGCGAACGGCTTCGATTGGCTTCGCCGGCTGGATGCGAACACAAAATCATACACTCCCGACCCGACGCAGATGTATCTGAAACTTGCCCGCGAAGAAGCTTCCGTGTCCATTTGGGATATGCCGGACGTTGTGTTGCAGCAGAAATTGAATAACTATCCGTTCGACTATAATGTCCCGGCAAGCGGGACAGTCCTGCTCACCGACGGCATCGCCGTCGTCGCCGGGGCAAAGCATAAGGCGCTGGCAGAACAATTCTACGAGTTTGTGACGAGCGAAGAAAGCCTCGTTCTTCAAGCGAACAAGTTTTATCGCATTCCGGCCCGGTCTGGACTTCCAAAAGAGAAGCTCCCGTCCTGGATTACGTCGGCTTCATTTACTCCGATGCCCGTCGACTGGGATCTGGTCTCCCAGCATGAATCGGAATGGATGAGAAAATGGGATGAGGAAGTCAAAGGCCGAGGCCGGAGCAATTAACTCCCATCAATGAACAATGAACATTTTCTCGGTTTTTCATCCTTAATTTTTAATTCCTAATTTTTCCTTGTCCTCCGTCCGCCTTCACAATCTTTCAAAGTCTTTCGGCGCCCTTCGGGCCCTTGCTCCGCTCGAGTTAGAGATCCATGAAGGGGAGTTTTTTTCGCTGCTCGGCCCCAGCGGCTGCGGAAAAACCACTCTGCTCCGGATGATCGCCGGGCTCGAAACGCCCTCCTCAGGATCGATCCTCATCGATAATTCCGACATCACATCGTTGCCCCCTCAGCGGCGGAATGTCGGCATTGTTTTTCAGAACTATGCTCTTTTTCCTCACATGTCCGTTTTTGAAAACGTCGCTTACGGGCTCGAGGCGAAGAAGGTGCCGGAGAACGAAGTATACGCGAAAGTTCAGCGCATCCTCCAAAAAGTCCATCTTCAAGAAAAGGCAAACGTTCAGGTGCCGCTGCTCAGCGGGGGAGAACAGCAGCGTGTTGCCGTCGCCCGTGCGGTCGTTGTGGAACCAGGGGTTCTGCTTTTTGATGAGCCGCTTTCAAATCTCGATTATGCTTTGCGGCTTGAGACCCGTACGGAGATCAAAAGACTTCAGCGGGAAGTGGGGATTACCACGATCTATGTGACGCACGACCAGGGGGAAGCCTTGGCGCTGTCGGACCGCATCGCAGTTTTGAAGGGGGGGGCCCTACAGCAGGTCGGGACCCCCGATGAATTATATTTTCGCCCCGGCAATGCGTTTACCGCCGCCTTCATTGGACACGCCAATTTGTTTTCTCCGGCGGCATGTTCGGAATATTTCGGGATCACTTCCTTGATGGAGAATGAATCTCTAGCGATCCTCCCGGAAGAGATCCTCCTTTCGGGGGCAGGGGGAAAGGCGCAGGGGCGGATCATCGACAAACAATTTTCAGGCGCGTCGGTCGAGTACACGCTTGAGGCCGCCGGACAATTGGTCAAAGCAGTCCGCCCGTCTTCGGATAAAGGGTTTGACGGGGAGGTAGGCGGACTTGTCTATCTTTCTCTGAACGAATCAGGTCAGCGGAAGGTCAGAAATGAATAGCGGGCCAAAGCGGTTCGACAATAGTTCTCGCGTGATGCTGTCCGTTGTCGTCTTCTTTGCGGCGGGATACATTCTTTTTCCGCTGTATGCCTTGTTGAAGGAAAGCCTGTCGTCGGCGGGGCACGGAGCCTCTCTGCAAACCTACGCTCATCTCTTCCGGTCGACGCTGCCGGAAGCGGCCTTCAATTCCGTCGCCATTTCCATTCTGAGCGTCATCGGAAGCGGCATCGCCGGGACCTTCATTGCGTACGTGTTTCACTTTCTTGACTTCCCTGCCAAATCGTTCTTCTCAAAAATCGTTCTGATCCCTCTCGCACTTCCGCCGCTCGTCGGGGTCATTTCGTTTTTGTTTTTGGTGGGTGAAAGCGGAATGCTCTCCCGCATTCTTGCGTCGGTCTTCGGCGTGGCCCCTGCTTTCTTCAGCGTGAATGGATGGACGGCGATCGTGCTGGTCCACGTCTATTCCTTTTATGTCTTCTTTTACCTCTTCGTTTCCGCCGCCCTCTCCCGGATGGACGGAGCGATGCTCGACGCGTCGGCGAGCCTTGGCGCCGCCAGAGGGAGGACGATACGAACGATCCTCCTTCCCGCATTAACGCCCGCCCTCGTCGGCTCTTCGCTGATGACATTCATGTCCAGCATGGCATCATTTTCTGCCCCGCTTCTCTTCGGCGGGACCACGCGTTTTCTTACGCTCGAAATTTACACTGCGAAACTCAACGGCGACAATTCCGCCGCTGCAGGGCTGGCGATATTATTGTCGGTCATCTCGGTATGTCTTCTCTTGTTCCTCCGCTGGTGGCAGGATTCGCGCATACGCAGCACGAGTTTGAAGGGTGTTCCGAGGAAGGCAAACATATCTCATGGGAAATGGACAAAAAGAATTCTCTTGACGCTGATGTCCGTGCTGCTGATCCTTTTTGCCCTCCCTGTCTTCACGATCGTTCTCATTTCACTCGTGAAGGAAGGTTCCTGGACATATCAGATTTTCCCGGATGTTTTTTCGGTCGACAATTATCGGCGTTTCTTCAGCGATGCGCGCCTTGTTGAGCCCATCCTGAACAGCATTTGGATGTCGCTGCTTGCCGTGATCATCGTTATTCTTGTCGGCGTCACGGCGGCTTTCTTGATCAAAACGGAGAGGTTCAGAGGAAACCGTCTGCTCGAGATCATTCTTTCTCTTCCGTACGGGATCCCCGGGACGGTGATCGCCGTCGGCCTTATCGTCACCTTCAATCGTCCGACGATATTTTCATTCCAATCGATCCTCGTCGGAACATTGTGGATCATGCCGATCGCTTACGCTGTCAGGAACCTCCCGCTCCTTTACCGTTCAGCGGCGGCGGGGCTCGACGCTCTCGACCCTTCACTCCAGGAAGCCGCCGAGACGCTTGGCTCCTCGAAAGGAAGGACGGTGAGAAAGATCATTCTGCCGGTCATTATGCCCTCGGTGATCTCCGGGATCCTCCTCGTTTTCATAAACTCGGTGGGGGAATTTGTTTCTTCGATCCTCTTGTATTCGTACGGGACACGCCCCGTGTCGGTCGAAATTCTCTCTCAACTGCGCCTGTTCAACATCGGCGGGGCGTCGGTCTACGGCACATTGCTGACGGTTCTCGTTATGTTCGTCATTGCGCTTTCCAACAGATTTTTCCGGGCATCGTTTACCTCATAAGGCCGGTTTTTCGGTAATTTTTCCTCTCGCCTTTTTTACCCCGTCTTCGTATATTGATCATGTTGCTGTCACTCACCCCGTTCTTGACCAATGAAACGAACTGATTTTTTAATATTTCTTTTTTCGTGGTTTCTTTTCCTTCCGGGTTGCTCGGACCTTTCCCGGCAGAACCGACGCTTTACCGACGCTGTCGACCGCATTAATGCTCAATACGCGCCCGACAAAAAGCTTGCGATCTTTACCGTGACCGTAAAGAGGACAAATAAAGGAATCGCACTCTTCGGCGAGGTTGACGACCCCGCCGCAAAACAGGCTCTTATTGCGGCACTGTCTCCGCTCGTGAAAAAAATCACGGACGATATTACCGTCCTTCCCGGAGCGGATCTTGGCGGAAGAAATCGGGGAATCGTTAGCGTGGGCATAGCGGATATGCGGCGAGAGCCGGTTGACTCGTCGGAGCTTCTTTCTCAAGCGACGATGGGGAGCGCTGTAAAATTATTGAAGGAAGAGTCCGGCTGGTATTACGTTCAAACCGCGGACAAATATCTGGGATGGATGAGCGGTGGATCATTCACGCGCTGTACCAAAGAAAATGCGGATGCCTGGGATCATGCCCGCAAAGCGATCGTCGTATCGACGTACGCTTCCATGCGTGAGCTCCCGCAGGCGCATTCCCCGGCTGTCTGCGACCTTGTCGCCGGATCTTTGGTGAAGAGCATCGGTTCAGTCGGCGCTTGGACCCGGGTCGAGCTGCCGGACGGGCGAAAGGGATTTATTCCGGACCTGAATCTCGCCGATTTCGACTCGTGGGAGAAAAATATCACGCCGACTCCCGACGGCGTTGAGCGGACTGCACGGTCGCTTCTCGGGGTCCCGTACTTATGGGGAGGGACGTCGACAAAGGCGGTGGATTGTTCCGGGTTCACAAAAACCGTCTATCGGATGAATGGCG